>DORI01000125.1:0-161 GCA_003512365.1 Crocinitomicaceae bacterium
ATTGAGCGCGAGGATGCTTGGCAGCAAAGCGCAGAAGATCCTGCGCAAGTGGTGAAGGGCGCTCGCATCACCATGGAGATGGAGTTACCGCATTTAGGAAAGATCAAGGTAATCGGCACTCAATTTGGCGAGGTGGTTAATCTCACCATCGAGACCAGCTC
>DORI01000125.1:378-2725 GCA_003512365.1 Crocinitomicaceae bacterium
CAAAAGCCAAAGAGTTTGGAATTCCGACTCGCAATGAGCCTGAACTTGTTGAGTTTTTGATGCAATTAAAACTTAATGACGTAGTGCCACCTGATTTATATGCTGCGGTGGCAGAGGTTCTAGCATGGGCCTATGAGATTGATGGTAAAGCAATTCCTGAAAAAAGTATTTAAGTGGAAACTATTTTTAAAATTTCTTGATTCAATTATCATCTGACTAGTTAAATTAAATTGGTTAAAAAGTTATGCTTGACACTATAACGAATGATTATCTCCAGCAACAACGTAAATTACATCAAAATCCAAATTACGGAGTTGCGTCCCTTAGTTTTGCCCCAATTGTCGCAGATGTTATGCGACAAACAGGGTGTTCTTCTGTATCCGATTATGGAGCAGGTAAAAAACGACTATTAGAGGGGCTTAAAAAAGCTGGAGTTAACCCTTCGCTGTATTTACCCTATGACCCAGTATTTCCAGAATATGGAGAGCCCCAAAGCGCAGATTTGGTTTGCTGTATTGATGTTCTTGAACATATTGAGCCTGAATTAATAGACAACGTAATCTTAGAATTATCAAATATAACAACAAAATTAGGATTTTTTTCAATTCACATGGGGCCGGCAGCGAAAATATTAGATGATGGTAGGAATGCTCATTTAATTCAGAAACCAAGCTCATGGTGGCTTAAGAAGTTCATAAATTACTTCGAAATTCTTCATCTTCAAACACATCAAATGATGGGGAATGGTATATGGATACTTGTTACGCGTAAGGAAAATATTTGATGAGTATCACTCTAGAGCAGTATGAAAAACTTAACCCAAAATGTGAGTTAGAAATTGACGGAAAGAAGTTAATCTTCGCTACACCAAGTGCTTTTACCCGCTGGCGAGTAGAATCAATTTTTACTAAAGAGCCTTGGACAATTGAGTGGCTTAATGAGCTTTCTAGCGAGGACCTTCTTCTTGATGTGGGTGCAAATGTTGGAATGTATACCATTTGGGCAGCTGCAATTCGAAACTGCAATGTCGTTGCGTTAGAGCCAGAGTCTATGAATTACTCGATTCTTAATAAAAATATCATACAAAATAATCTAGATAAATTAGTAAAGGCTTATGGAATAGGTCTTTCAAATGCGAATGAATTCTGTGTGCTTAATATGCAAGACATGAGAGTTGGAGGATCAAATCATTCGGCTGGTGAGGCTTTAAATTTCAACCTTGAGCCAATGCCTGTTCATTTCCAGCAAGGTTGTGTTGTTTTTAGATTGGATGATTTAATAGAGAAAAAAAATATTCCCGTTCCCTCAAGAATAAAGATTGATGTTGATGGTTTTGAACATAAAGTAATTGAAGGGGCAACGCAAACACTCCAAAATTCAAACGTAAAGTCGCTTTTGATAGAGACAAATACAAATCTTCAAGAACATAAAACAATGATTCAAAATCTTGAGAATTTTGGTTTTAAATACTCACCAGATCAGGTGTCGCGAGCTGTTCGTAAATCTGGTCCTTTTCAGGGGGTCGCAGAATATGTTTTTAGACGCTGAAGCTCAAACAGCTTACGAATTTGCTAATGCTCAAATTAGGGAGTTTCCTTTCCCTCACTTTTATCTAAAGGATATATTTCCCACTGATTTTTATCAAAGAATTCAGAATAATTTACCCTCTAAATCTGAGTTGTGGCCAATTGAAGAGAAGAGACCAGTAAAGGGCTACAAAGAAAGATTTGTATGCTGTTTTGATGATGAATCTTTATCTACATTATCTTCTGACAAATCTATATTCTGGAAAGAATTTCGAGACACCTATCTGAGAGGTGCTTTTGGAAGTCTCTTAATGAGTAAATTTCATGAATTAATTTCTGCCAGATTTGATGGTAGAACCGATCTAGAATTTTATGATGAGTTACTGCTTGTGCATGATATTAAAAATTATAGCCTTGGACCTCATACCGATTCGCCTAAAAAGGTGATTACAGTCCTTTTTTACTTGCCAGCCGATGAAAATCACCAATCGCTTGGAACTTCAGTTTACATTCCAAATGATTCATCATTTCAATGTCCCGGTGGGCCTCATCACCCGCACGAAAATTTTTTAAAATTGAAAACGATGCCGTACTCTCCGAATTCAGTTTTTTGTTTCTTCAAGACCAATAATTCATTTCATGGAGTCGAAAAATTGACTGAGGATGGATATGGAAGATGGTTACTGTTGTATGATATTTATGTAAAAAATCCTCAGGCCACTTCGATCATTCCCTCTGAGGCTGATGTGAAAAATGGATCAGTAAAATTTACTTTCTAATTTTTAAGGAAATTTCTATTAGTAAAATAAAAATCACCGTTG
>DORI01000099.1:0-2143 GCA_003512365.1 Crocinitomicaceae bacterium
AGCTCCTTCATTTCCTCCGGCACCAACAACAATTAATTCATCTCCAAACTTCTTTTTGAGCATTTGAAGTGTTTCTTGTATTTTTCGTTTATTTTGCCAACCAGTATTGCCAATAACTGCTACACGACTCATTGTATCTCCTTTATAAATTTAATACCCTTCGGAAGATATTTGTATATTATGCGCAACATGTTTTCTAACAATTTTCTATTTTCTTTGTGATTAGGTCCTGTTATGTTGGTGCATAATTTATATTGCATAGTATCCCAACGTTTGCCAGTCCAACTAGGATGCGTGCTTACTTCAAATTCATAAACATAAACATGTTCATGTTGATATCTTATTCTCTGATTCTGTTCTCTTTCGGACATCTTTCGTAATCTGTTTTAAATGGACAATACTTGCAATTTGCAGCACCTTTACCTGCCGTAGCTAAATATACCTTATCTGCTTGTTTATTACCTTCTAAATCAAAGCAATGTTCAATGAATAAATCAATACTTCGTTGTACCCGCTTTTGCGTAACACTGCCGGCAGCAGGTCTAATATTTTGTATGCGCTTTTGCGGAAACATTGACTCTTCCATTATTTTGCGTTTAACAACAAAAAATTCAACATCAATATTTTCCTTCGGCGTGCCATATTGTTTTGCAAAGTAATTTTTATATGTAATTAATTGTGCTAATTTAAGTGAATCTGATTTTGCATTTTTATTCCAACCGTTGCGACTAGTTTTAATGTCAAGTATTAGAATCTTGTTGGTTACTGTATTACGCATAACAACATCCATGAATCCGTACCAATATACAGAAGGATTTGCATCTGATGCCTGTACACATAATTCCATTTCAATACCAGCAAGTTCCCAATTCTTAGTTGAAAAATATTGAGAACGTCGTTTCTTGAACCATTCTAATATAGCAACACCATCTTCTAAATATTCTGCTAATTGCAATGGATTTGAAAAATGTTCACCTGCATTCTCAGCAACACAACGTGTATACTCTTCTTTAAGTTTTGCTGTTAATATGTCTCTAAAATTTATTGATTCAGCTCGTTTAACGGATTCGGTATACATAACCGTTAAGAAGTGTTGAAACGTTTCGTGAAATGCTGTACCAAAACATGTTTCAATTGAGACTTGAAATGGAGCTAATCCATCAATATAGTTAAGTTTCCAAGAAAGAGGACATCGTTCATACAATGACCATTGTGAATAGGATATTTTTCTAGGAACTGTCGTTGCATCTCGTTGAGATAAACGATATATAGGTGAAAGATAGTTTCCGTATTTCATACTATTATTATATGAAATTATTTACCAGATTCCAACCTTTCTAATTCATTTAATGCCCGTTGCATATAAAGAATATCATCCATTTTTTCTTCAATGCTATGTTGCAACCACTCTTTCAAAGTAAGATCCGTACGATCCATATCGGTACCATACTTTGCTTTTCCAATTTGATGTCTACTAACAAATTCATCAATAATTTGATCTACAACACTATCTGTTTTTGGTATTGCTCGTAAGTGTCTGTCTTGCTGATTTGATATCATTTTATTCCTTTTAATAGTTTCTTTTTTTCTCCTTCACTATATCCGTACATAGTTAGAATTCTATCACATTGAGTCTTATCCATTAAATCAACATAATCTACGGCCTCAGAACGACTTACTTGATAATGTTCAGCAATTTGTGCAATTAAATCCTTTTCATACTTATCCTCAGATTTGCCTTTTATGTATTTTGCAAAGCTTTTATTGGTTGGTAGTAAATCATAGTATAATCGATATGTATCACGTGGTGATAATTGTCCTATAGTATACGTTTGAAACTCATTGATTAATTCCGTTAGTTCCATGCGCATTGATAACCAACGATTAACAATAAACGGTGTGAATTTCTTTTGATCTGTTTCGGACCAGCGAGACCATTCTCGTTTTTTATCAGTTACACCTGCAATCAAATCAAACATTGTTGCACTCTTTTTGTCTTCTGCCATTTGTTATAGTTTATATTTTTTGCGATATTGTTCTTCTAACATTTTACCTATGCCCATTTCAAGTATTACGGCTGTGTCTGGTACTCCTATGATGCGTTTTGCATCTAAAATATCATCAATTGATTTGTTGCGAAACG
>DORI01000099.1:2167-2930 GCA_003512365.1 Crocinitomicaceae bacterium
AATACAATTGTAACCGTACTTTTGTGATACTGTATAGACATTCTATTTAGTTTTCATTTTAACTGGCTGAAATTCTTCTGGAATTGCACCACAATCGTCGCATCTAAACACGGGAATCGGTACCATGGTATCTTTGTCACCGCCTGTTAAAAACTTAGATACTTTATTAATTGCCATAACTTGACGAAAATACATTCCGTCACATTCTTTACATGATATCGGTTGCATTTCGTTTGGTCCGATATTGATATTCATTTTACTCATATTTCTCCTAATAAATTTACAAACATTGCCATTATGTTAATTTCTTTATCTACCACGCTAGCATCTTTAAATTGTGCTTCTGCTATAATCAAAATGCAAGGTGCTATATGACCATGAGCAAACTCATCTAGATTGTCATATAAAAATGTATACATGGGAGTAAAGTCTCGAACTTTGCTATCTGCAATGCATTGTCGGATTTTTGTGAAAGTTGCTTTTTTATCTTTAGCAGTTTTAAGCATTTCTAATACTTCCGTCATGTAATTTGCTTGAATTGCTGAAGCTTTATCTAATTGTAATACTCCGTTAACTACAGATGCTTGTGCTGCATTGATTGCTCGACGAATATCCGGATATGAAGCATTGATAATTGCAGCAATATCTTTGATGTCATAAGTTACACCTTTTTCATCAAGCACCGTAACTAATCGTTGTGCTACATCTTTTTTATTTGGTGGCGTAATAGCAAATGTTTGACACCGTGATTGAATTGGATCAA
>DORI01000234.1:0-2768 GCA_003512365.1 Crocinitomicaceae bacterium
GCATCTACCGTTCGGATGGAATACCCGGGAGCTATTAATAATTGAGTGGGTACTACCAAATGCCTTAGTTGAGCCGATTTCATCCAATTTTCTAGTGCTATAAATGAACTTTCAACAGAAAAATCTTGCGGGAGCTCATATGCATCCCATTGTGAAATTTTAATTTCTTCAATACTAATGTTGGAATTGGACAAGACCTTAACTCCCATCCAATATAAGGATTCCAAGGTACGCAAGGAAGTGGTGCCTACACACACTTTTTTTTCATTGTTTTCGAGAAATGCCCGAATAAAAGTGATGGAAACGTCTAAAAACTCAGCGTGCATTTCGTGGCCACCCAATGTCTCCGATTTCACAGGCATGAAGGTGCCTGCGCCAACATGAAGCGTTACAAAATGAGAGTGGATACCCTTCTGCTGTAATTGCTCGAGTAAATTCTTCGTGAAATGCAGTCCAGCAGTTGGTGCTGCCACGGAACCTTTGTATTGAGCATAAATAGTTTGATAATCTGATTGGTCTTGCTTCTCCGTCTTTCGTTTTATATAGGGCGGTAATGGGATATTTCCAAAGAGATGCAAAATTTCTGCAAATGTCATTTCGTGGTCATTCCATGAAAAATGCAAAACCGCTGGACTTCCGGAGAGCGAAGTTTTTTTTACATGAAGTACGGTATCCTTGCTACTTAAGTTAAGAAGCTCATCTTTCCATTTTTTTGCACCGCCAATTAAGCATTTCCAAAACACTTCACCTTTTTGCTGCATACCGCTAACAACATCTGCATAACGTTCGTCGGGTTCTAAACAGAAAATTTCGATTTTCGCACCTGTTGTTTTTTCAAAGAGCAACCTGGCCTCAACAACTTTCGTGTCGTTTGCTATTAAAAACGTGTTTTCAGGTAAATGTTGAGGTAATTCATTGTAAATGTGGTCTTCAATTCTCCCATTATTAAAAACCAAAAGTTTACTTGAGTCTCGAGGTTCTGCCGGGAAATAGGCAATTTTATCATCAGGAAGTTCGTATTTGAATGCCGACATTGAAAGCTGGGTAACATGCTCTTTCATCCGATTTCATTCAAAAAAAAATCCCACACGGCATCGGCAGGAGGATTAGCTACTATCGTGATTTCTTCTTTAGTGATGGGGTGCAGAAAACGAAGTGAACGAGCATGCAATCCTATGGAGGCATCTTTGTTCGCTCTTTTTGCGCCATATTTAAGATCACCTTTTATAATACAACCTATTTTACTCAATTGCGCCCGAATTTGATGATGTCTACCGGTTTCTATCGTGACTTCAAGTAGGTGATAATTAGCAGAAGAGGCCAAAAGTTCGTAATTCAACAACGCTAATTTAGCTCCCGGACTATTTTCATTTACCACATAACTTTTATTTTGTGTCTCGTTTTTTTTTAAATAATCCCTTAAGGAACCTTTGAGTTCTTTCGGTTTATTTTCAACGATTGCCCAATAGGTCTTATTGGTTTCTTTTTCGCGAAATTGAGCATTTAAACGTTCCAGTGCCTTACTCGTTTTGGCGAAGACAACAACTCCACTTGTTGGTCGATCCAAGCGATGAACTACACCACAAAAAACATTACCAGGCTTTTGATATTTTTCCTTCAGAAANNAGAAAAGATTTTATTCTCTCAGGTAGCGGCTCGTCACCCGTTTTGTCTCCTTGTACGATTTCGGATGGCAACTTATTTACAACCAACAGATGGTTGTCTTCAAAGAGTATTCGCTCTGCTAACGAATCCATTACCAAGATTTAAATAGCCACCTCATTTTAAGTGGAAGAAGAACTAAATTGATTAGAAGTACTGTTACAATTGTAAGCAAGGCGTATTCCATGTACTTAAAGGAAGTGAATGTAAATTCTTCCGCCGGAATACTTGTGTCTATGTATTGTTTAAAAATAAGGTAAATGATTAAAAATATGGTCGCTACAACAAGTAATTTGATCCCGATAATTCTGAGTACAGTTTT
The DNA here is from genome assembly GCA_003512365.1 of Crocinitomicaceae bacterium. Classification (GTDB taxonomy): domain Bacteria; phylum Bacteroidota; class Bacteroidia; order Flavobacteriales_D; family Crocinitomicaceae; genus UBA952. Next base: position 1,985 of record DORI01000234.1, read on the forward strand.
CAGTGAGCGATCTTGGTTCTCTAAAATAGTATTTCGAGTTGCAGCTAATTCCGTAAGTAAGTAGAAAAACGCAATGGTATACAAAAGCCAATTTGGCAAACTACCCAGTCCTTCCCCTTGTGCATAGGAGTGCAACCCTACAAGCATAAAGTTTACGCCGAAAAACGTAAAGAGGATAGCAGAATATCCCCATAAGGAGTAGGTATTGAAGATAAACTTGCTGCTCAGTTGTGGAATAAAGCGCAAATGGAGTAATATTGCGTATACCAACACGGAAACTAAGGCCCATGTTTCTTTTGGATCCCAACCCCAGTATCTACCCCACGACTCATTTGCCCAGACACCGCCTAGAAATGTTCCAATAGTGAGCATGAACAATCCGATAGTAATGGTCATTTCCGAAACATACGTCAATTCACTAATATTGATGTCTAAAATTGTCTTGTTTTTCTCGCGCTTGAAAATAAAAAGGATCACGTTAATGAGGCCGAGAATTGCTCCCAAACCGAGAAATCCGTAGCTACCGGTAATAATCGCCACGTGAATCATCAACCAATAAGATTGTAATACAGGCACAAGTGGTGTGATTTCTGGATCCATGAGGTTTTGTTCAGTTACAAACAACATGAAATACGCAAGCAAAGCAGTCGCTGGTAAAACAGCAGCATTCTTTCTTGAAAAGGCGATACCGGCTACCATTGTTACCCATGCGATAAATACCAATGCTTCATATCCATTGCTCCAAGGGGCATGACCTGAAATAGCCCATCTCATTCCAATTCCT
>DORI01000234.1:2811-2987 GCA_003512365.1 Crocinitomicaceae bacterium
AGCCAAAAGAATACCTTGACACAAATGGAAAGTACCCGGTGTAATTTACCTTGCGGATGGATGAATAACTGCCAAAAGAACATGACAAGCATCAAAAATCCAAAAAGGGCATATCCGTAACCTGTATTCTTGAAAATTTGCATTTTGTTGTAGCGAATCTCTAGATCAACCATCGC
>DORI01000216.1 GCA_003512365.1 Crocinitomicaceae bacterium
GGACCCCACCCAAACCACGCTGGGATTCGAAGGCGCAATGGTCACACAAGCGATTGAATAACTTCCGTAATTTTCGAATATCGGGGTAAACGTAATACCGTGATTGTTGGTTAACCAAACCCCGCCACTTGCGGCGGCGACAAACCATTTGTCGTTATTACTCGGATGAATGGCGATGTCCACTACCCTACCCGAAGTGAGCGCAGGCCCTACCATGCGAAAACGCAATGCAGAGATTATACTCTCCTCAATTGCTGATTTGTTTTCAGGCTTTTCCGTGCTCTTCTTTTGAGAAAAACAAATCAAAGGAAAAAACAAAATAAAGAGTGCAAAAATTTTCATTTCGCGCTAAGTCGATGTGAAGGTGCAAAAAATATTCAGAATCAAAACGCGTTCTTAAACTTTGAGACCTCTGACGAACCGGTCTTTTCGTTTCACTTTCTCCAATTTTCTTCGGGCGACTTTTAAATATGCATTTCGGGGTGTTCCACGAAGCAAATCGATTCTGTAAGTAACGCCTCCATACTTTATTTTTGGACCACCTTGCTGGTTCCAATCAACATTAAATACATAACGTCTTGCTGAAACAGATTTGGCATCTGCATAAAACGAAAGTGTTCTACCTTCCCCAGTTTCAAACCGCACATTCAACTCACCTTTCGGACCATAAGAATCAAATACACAAGGTGTACCTGCCTGAATAATGACTGATTCTTTTTTTGTGTTAGAACTGTTAATCAAAGTTCCATTGTTTGTGGTAGTGGAATTTTCGTTCTTAACCTCCTCATCCATCACAATAGTATGCGAAATAAAAAATTGAACTTTTCCAAGTTTTTCTTCTGTATCTAAATTAAATTCATCACGTACTTGATTGGTGTATGGTACTTGTGTTGCGCATGACAGCAAGAACATTCCAAGAGGAAGAAAGAAATAAGAGAATTTCATGTTTGTTTTTTTGACAAAAGTAAAATTAAGCAATGAATTTAATTCAAGATATTAAAAAAAAGCGTAAAATTTGTACCTATGAAGGTAGTAATTTTAATTTTCATAATTGTTATTACCGCTTGTTCTTCTGAAAAAAAAGACAAAAAAATCGATTACCATCCTATAAAAAAGACAGCGAATAAGCATGCAACCCCAAAAGACACGATCTATGAATATTTGTCAAGCGATTTTACTACATTTAATAGAATTCCTTTTTGATTAAATGAAGTAAANNAAAGGAATTCTATTAAATGTACTGAATGCTGATACCATAGCGGAACAACATTTTCTCGACCGATTTTCAGAACCCAAAAACAGAAGCAAGTTTCTTCTCACCATGGAAAAAGATACCTACATCTACGGCCAATGGGGTTTTCCAGATAGTCTTCACCGAAAAAGAGCAATGTACAATTGGTTAGATCGCTATGGAGAAAAACAAATTAGTATTAATTGGTTAGACAATAAGCGAATAAATCCGAAAAATCTTCTCATCTTATTCAATGCAAATTCTATTATTGAAGTTCAAAGTAAAGGCAAAATTGAACTTAACAAATGGATGCAATTTCAGAAAATTAACTTTCCAAAAGACAGCTTGAGATATGTTATTGAACAACCTGCGGGAAGGAAATGTACATGGTACGTTGCAATCAAAAATAAATTAATACCATGTTCACAGCGAGAGGTCTCAACAGATCCTATGTAAGGATTACACCCAAAGAACTATTTTGGGAGCAAATTCGTCAATATACCGACGAACAGGAATTTTTGGCGTTTCATGAGCCAAGTATCTATCTTTTAGAAGAAGAAATTTGGGATAACGACAACATCCTTGAAAAGTACTATCTCATAATTGCAAATATTGAATATTCAAACCACATCTTGGATGAGCGCCTTATGTATTTACCCAAATCGCTAATCGAATTTTTGGAATTATTCGATTTTGAATTTGGAAGCACTGTTTTCGATATGCTTTCCAATAAACCTTTAACCTATCTATAAACGTTTTATAAGATTGATATTTAGGTAATCTGGATTCTGTGTTACTTCCTCGCCCACCCAAGGTGGAATTTCAATGACTTGAGTAGGATCTTTTAACTCAACCTCAGCCAAGCACAAACCAAAAAGCGTCCCTTTAAAAACATCAATTTCCCAAGATAGATCCTCGATATGAACCGTATAACGGTCTTTTTCCAGAACTTTAGCGCACTTTTCCAACAAACATTTCCCATACAACAGGCTTATGCTGACCTCAAATTCCTCACGCACTATGGCTTCATCGCCAAATTTTAGAGTAAGAAATGCCTCGGTATTTTTGACCCGTACACGCAAGGATTTACCTTGATCTTCGAAAAGGTAACCTTGTGAAATAGTTGCTTTTTCGCATTCAATTGTCTTAAGGAAATCAAGGTTATGTATCAAAAACTTTCGCTCTATTTCAATCATTTTTCGATATATTAAAAATATTAAATAAATTTATGCGTTGTAAGCAACAATAGAATTAAAATCATCGTCAAAAGCAACGTAAACTTAAATACAAATTATGAAACTGTTTTTCTCCTTCGTAGTTATTTCGATCGCAAGTACTTCCATTTTTGCACAAAATATTAAATCCACCCCCATCGGAACACCTGAAATACTATACAATGAAAATGGTGTGACAATATCTTCTCAAATGACAGAATGCTACAACAAGGATCGTAAAGAAACCATGAATTTCAAGTTGCTGAGCATTGTCAACAATTCTACAACCCCAGCTACGCTTAAGGTGAGGTGTGATAGCTACTACGACGGTAAATGTTATACTTGTGAAAATGACGAATATACATTCACGTTTAACATAGCGGTAAATGAAACAAAATCAGGTACTTGTGATTCCAATCCTTCTTTGCAGGTTTTCTATTCGATGAAGGACGGTTACATCAAAGAAGTACTTACCGATTTTAAAATGAATGTAGTTCGTCTGCACTAACAATACCCAATTGTATCTTGAAAACGTCATCTTTGTGGATGGCGTTTTTTTATTTTATCGTATTTGTTTTGGTGAAATTTTGGCGCAACTTTTTACTTATTTTTGGTGATGTTTAAATTCAAAACAGCAACCCCTCGCTGGATTATTGTCGCCCTCGATTTAACCATAAGTCTTTTTTCTTTAGGATTGGCATATTTCATACGTTTTGATATGAATACCAACTTAAAAGCCATGAAGAACGAGTGGCTTTCGAACTGGAAAGAATTTTTCATCTATGTGGCCATCAAACTCATTGTTTTTTATTCCTTCCAAATCCACCGAGGATTGATTAGGTATACCTCAACCCAGGATGCAAAACGAATATTATTTGCTAGCTTAACGTGTACAGGGATATTCATAATGATCAGTA
>DORI01000276.1 GCA_003512365.1 Crocinitomicaceae bacterium
TGAGTGTTTAACTGAAACCTCTTTATATCGTCAATGGCTATATCAACGTTATCTGTTCCGTAAAACCAACCTCTCCAAAACCAATCTAGGTCTACTGCTGAGGCATCTTCCATTGTTCGGAAAAAATCAGCAGGTGTCGGGTGTTTAAATTTCCATCTTTCACAATAAGTTTTAAATGCAAAGTCAAATAACTCTCTTCCCATCACGGTTTCTCTCAAAATGTTTAATGCCGTAGCTGGTTTTCCATAAGCGTTATTACCAAATTGAAAAATGGATTCCGAATTGGTCATAATGGGAGAAATGAATTTTTTATCACCACGCATGTAATCGGCAATCATGTGCGCTGGTCCGCGTCTCGATGGGTATCCTCTTTCCCATTCTTGTTCGGTGAGGTATTGAACAAAGGTATTTAAACCTTCGTCCATCCAGGTCCATTGACGTTCGTCGGAATTGATTATCATTGGAAAGAAATTGTGTCCAACTTCGTGAATGATTACTCCCCACATACCATATTTTTCTCCTTCCGAATAGGTTCCATCTGGTTCCGGACGTCCACCATTGAAACATATCATTGGATATTCCATTCCAATCCATTTAGAATGAACAGAAATTGCTACAGGATAAGTATAATCCGTTGTAAATTTTGAATAGGTTTTTATTGTGTGCGCAACTAATTTTGTTGAATACTTTTCCCATAATGGATTTCCTTCCTTGGGGTAATAGGACATACACAATACATTTTTACTTCCAACAGGTTGAATTTGTGCATCCCAAATAAATTTACGACTCGTCGCAAAAGCAAAATCTCGAACATTGTAGGCTTTGTACACCCACGTTTTAGTTTTACTTGATTTTTCCTTTTCTGCTTTTTCGGCATCTGACGGAGTTACAATAAGCACCGGTTGGGTTGATTTTTTCGCTAATTCATAACGTTTCAATTGTTCAGCAGTCAAAACTGTACGATAATTTTGACATTCACCTGTGGCTCCCACAATATGATCGGCAGGAACTGTTATAGAAACTTCATAATCTCCGAAAGGAAGTGTAAATTCACCACGACCTAAAAACTGCTTGTTTTGCCAACCCGTAACATCGTTGTATACACACATTCGAGGGAAGAATTGAGCTACAGTATAAAGGTAATTGTCATCTTTCTCAAAATACTCATAACCAGATCGACCACCTACAGCCATTCTGTCGTTAATATTATACCACCACTTGATTTGAAAAGAGATAGAGGTTCCTGGAAGTAAGGGTTTATCTAAGTCAATGCGCATCATTGTTTTATTCACAAAATACTTCATTTTTTGACCGCCAATTGTTGTTATTGATTCAATTTTAAACCCGCCATCATAGTAGAACATTTTCTTACGAATATCTCCAGCCGATTTAAAATCTTCCATTTTCTCTATTTCAATTTTTTTAGAATCTGATGTATCAGCAAATAGGTTTTGATCGAGTTGTAGCCATAAGTAGGTTAAAATATCGGGAGAATTATTGGTGTATGTAATCACTTCATTGCCGGATAATTTTTGAGTTTTATCGTCAATAACAATTGACATTTTGTAGTCGGCTTTCTGCTGATAATACTTATGTCCTGGAGCGCCAGATGCTGTTCGGTACTCATTTGCAGTTGGAAATTCATGATCTAATTGCGCAAATTTCTTTTGTGAAAAAGATGAATTAAGGCTAAATAAAATAATGAAGAAGAGAATTTTTTTCATATTTGATTTATTGTTTGACATTTTTTTATTTATGTTAGAAATAATCGATTTTATCATCTTTACTTATTTCAGATTTCTAGTTTTATAAATTGAGTTTTAGTAGTATTTAAAAAGTTGTAGGTATTTTTTTTATCGCGAAAACGAATAGTTAATTTATTTTGCTGATCAGGGAACTTGTCCATGATCAAATCGAACTTCACATAAAATTGGTTTGTTGGTTTTGCAATTTTTGTGGACAGATAGAATTGAACATCACCATTCAGTAAGACTTCAAAGCCTTCTAAAATAAATTCAAGTTGCGGTGGTAATGCAGAATCCAAAGCGGATATAGAAAGAGAATCCGCTGAGTGAATGCATAAGTGTTTATTTAGAAAAGTATTAATTGCGAAATATTCGTTATTATTTTTACGAGCCTCATCCAATGTGGTTGAAATGATTTTATTTTCTTTTAAAACGCTCTCGACATCGTGGGCAGAAGCTATGATGGTAGCCTCTAACGATTGATTCAATTCGTTATATTCCACTTCTGCAAACGCAAAAAAATAGGGGTGCGCTTTAATTTCTTCGGAACTGACCAAAAATAATATGAAAAGAATGAGAAAGAGAGGCTTCATTTGATTTTCGAATTTAGTACTTTTTTACTACATAGTAAAAAAGAAAAAAGTCCCGAGGAGGGACTTTCTTAAACAAACAACAACAAACAATTCCTTCGACTTGTTCAGGGTCTTATTGAAGGAATATTTTCACTCCTTTAGAAAGTTCTTCGTCAGGAGAATAGTTAGGGTTTAGCCTCATTAAAGCTGCTAGTTTAATAGCTTCTTTTTGTGCTATTTCCCGAAGGGTGGTGTGTTGATTAACGATGTGTTGTTTATTCGATTTAGATTTATTTTTTTTCGGCTCGATAAAAAGAATCTCTCCTTGTTCAAGAATATCTTTTTTCGGATGAAATTCATTGTATTTCCTCAGTAAAGTCATCGATATTCCAGTTTCTTTAGAAAGTTCATAAAATGTTTTTCCTTTTTGAACCACCACAAATTTCACTTTGTTTTGGTGCTGTTTAATTTTAATGGTTTCCCCATCATCAGCGAGCACAATCTTCGTCGGCGCTAGTATCAACGCAATTAACGACAGTTTTAAAAATATCTTTTTCATATTGTTTGTTGTTGACAACGTATTACGGATTATTTAAAAAGAGGTTTCAAATCCTAAAAACAAAGTGTATGTTAACGGAAAAAATGACAGGTATTTGTTTAAAAAAGTGTCATTTTGGCTTGTTTTCATCGCGCCTTTCTGCTTGGTTTAAAATTTGAATAGAGGAGAGAAATTTTACAACATGGATATTTCAAAATTCACATTAAAAAGTCAAGAGGTAATTTCTTATGCTCAAGAAGTTGCCATAGAAAAAGGTAATCCAACGATCGACACCGGACATTTACTGTTCGCAATTCTAAATAGGGATCAAGATGTTACTCCTTATTTGTTATCGAAAATGGGAATTAATACTGTGGTATTGCAATCCGCAACAGGTAAAATTATTGAAGCTTATCCAAAAGTGACTGGCGGACAATTGTATGCTTCACAAGCGCTTAATGGGGTCTTTCAGCAATCATATAGTATTGCGAAATCTTTCGGTGATGAATATGTTTCAATAGATGTGTTATTTATGGCGTTGGTTGAGGCTAAAGATACAATTGGTAGACTTCTCTCCGATTCGAATGTCGAGAAGGGAAAATTAAAACAACTTATTGTAGAAACTAGAAAAGGTGAAAAAGTTCAGTCTGCAAGTCATGAAAGTACTTATCAGGCCTTGGGTAAATTTGCAAAAAATCTTAATGAGCTTGCTGAATCCGGGAAGTTAGATCCTGTCATAGGTCGAGATGATGAAATCAGGAGGGTACTTCAAATTTTAACAAGAAGAACGAAAAACAATCCAATATTAATCGGTGAGCCTGGCGTTGGAAAAACGGCAATTGCAGAAGGGTTAGCTCATCGAATTATTTCTGGTGATGTTCCAGAAAATCTGAAGTCTAAAATTGTTTTTTCGCTTGATATGGGGGCACTTGTGGCCGGAGCCAAATATAAGGGTGAGTTTGAAGAACGCTTGAAGTCTGTTGTTAAAGAAGTAATTCAGGCTGATGGTGAAATCATTTTATTTATCGACGAAATTCATACATTGGTTGGTGCTGGAGGAGGTGGCGAAGGTGCAATGGACGCAGCAAATATACTGAAACCTGCTCTGGCAAGAGGGGAATTAAGGGCGGTTGGCGCTACGACGTTGAACGAATATCAAAAGTATTTTGAAAAAGATAAAGCATTGGTGCGAAGATTTCAAACCGTATTGGTCGATGAACCAAACGCAGAAGATGCTATTTCAATTTTGCGTGGAATTAAAGATAAATACGAGAATCACCACAAGGTATTAATTAAAGATGCAGCAATAATTGCGGCGGTGGAACTTTCTCAACGCTATATTTCGGATAGACATTTGCCAGACAAGGCGATTGATTTGATTGATGAAGCAGCCTCAAAATTGAGAATGGAAATAAATTCTAAACCGGAAGAATTAGATGAAATTGAACGTAAAATCATGCAATTGGAAATTGAACGGGAGGCCTTAAAGCGTGAAAATGATGATAAAAAAATCGGGCAAGTGGAGCACGAATTGTCTAATTTAACTGAGCAACGAAATGCTTTTCATTCTAAATGGCAAGCGGAGAGAGATATAGTTGACGCTATTCAAAAATCAAAAGAAGAAATCGAGCAACTAAAATACGAAGCGGAGATTGCTGAGCGACAAGGAGATTATGGAAAAGTTGCTGAGATTAGGTATGGAAAAATAAAACAAACAGAAGATAAACTCGAAACCTTAAAACAAGACCTTATTCGTGTACAATCTGCTTCTAAAATGATAAAAGAAGAGGTGGATGCCGATGAAATTGCTGAAGTTGTTTCTAAATGGACAGGTATTCCAGTTACAAAAATGGTAGAAAGTGAAATCTCTAAATTACTACGGTTAGAAGATGAATTGAAAAAGCGTGTAGTTGGTCAGGAGGAGGCTATTATTGCTTTGTCGGATGCCGTGAGAAGATCTCGAGCCGGATTGCAAGATGCTAAAAAACCTATTGGCTCTTTTATATTTCTTGGGACCACAGGCGTTGGAAAAACAGAGTTGGCGAAAGCATTAGCAGAATTTTTGTTTAACGATGAACAAGCTATGACAAGAATCGACATGTCGGAATATCAGGAGAAACATGCGGTAAGTCGACTAGTAGGAGCACCTCCAGGATATGTGGGTTATGAAGAGGGTGGTCAATTAACTGAAGCTGTTCGAAGAAAACCTTTCTCAATTATATTATTGGATGAAATTGAAAAGGCACACCCGGATGTATTCAATGTGTTATTGCAAGTGTTGGACGATGGACGATTGACAGATAATAAAGGAAGAGTGGTGAATTTTAAAAATACAATTATTATAATGACCTCGAATCTTGGATCTTCTTTAATTCATGAGAGATTTGAAAATTGCAAACCTTCTGAAATTGCAAACACAGCTGAAAAGGCAAAATTTGAGATCACAGAATTATTGAAACAAACAATAAGACCTGAATTTTTGAACCGAATTGACGAACTTATAATGTTTAGACCTTTGACTAAATCGAATGTTAAAGAAATCGTGAATATTCAATTAAAGGAATTAAAAGATAAGCTATTGAAGAAAGAAATTTCACTTCATGTCACCGGAGATGCTTTTGAACACATTGCTACAATAGGATTTGATCCATTTTTTGGGGCGAGACCAGTAAAGCGTGTCATTCAGAGAGAAGTGCTCAATGAATTGTCAAAAGCACTGTTAAGTGGGAAAATAAATGATTCTAAGAAAATTGTAATGGATGTCTTTGATGGAAAAATAGTTTTCCGCAAACCGATTTTAGCTGAGGAGGAGGTTTAGTAAAATGTAATCAATAAAAAATGGGAGTTAGACAGCTAACTCCCATTTACATTCAATTTATAACTATTAAAGTCTATACTTTTTAAAGAAGGCATCCCAATTCCAAATGAAATTACCCATTACTTCATCCATACGCTTTAAGAATAATGGATTCGGCGCTTGCATTCTCTTGAAATATTCATCTTGAAATTCTGCCAATTTATATTTGTGAAATACTGCTTTTGACATTCCGTAAATCCAGTTTTTTGAAGGATGATTCACGCGCATTATAAAGTTTTGGTAATCTCTCACTAAAGCTTTAAAAGCACCTAATTCAAGCTGATATATTTTTGCCAGCTTTTCGAAAATTAAATTCTCTACTCTTTCTGCTTGTTCAGCCTCAAAAGTACTTTCCAAAAAAGAAAGATTTCCTACGATTACAATCATACCGAATTCTCCGTTATCAGTTTCAGAGATACAAGGCGATGCATTAAAAGCAGGGTCTTCGTTTATTAGGCGAGCAACCTCCTGAAATCCATTGTCTACGCTTTCAAAAATCGCGTTAATGAAAACGTTAGCTACTTGATTGTCAGACAGTTTTCGTTTTATAAGTGTGCTAAACATGATCGATGGTGTTAAAATTTCCCTACTTTACAAATTTAGAAAAGCGATTCGCCCATAAAATTTTAACTGTCAAATGGTTTTCAACGAAGTTTTCAACAGATTTACACATGTAGTAATGTTTAAAACTTGAGTTGAGTGTGAAATTAAACTTTCGTTACTTTTGCACAAAAAAAAATAAATGACGGGTATTATCTATACAAACAAAGGAGAGATGAAGGTTGAGTTTTACGACCAAGATGCACCAAAAACTGTTGCTAATTTTGTTAAACTTGCTGAATCAGGATTTTATGATGGGCTCAAATGGCATAGGGTTATACCTGATTTCGTCATTCAAGGAGGCTGTCCAAATTCAAGAGAAGGTGCGAATGGAATACCAGGAACTGGAGGGCCAGGTTATAAAATCGATTGCGAATTGACAGGTGAGAATCAATACCACGACCGCNNGACCGCGGTGTGCTTTCAATGGCCCATGCAGGTAGAAATACAGGAGGTTCTCAATTTTTTGTTTGTCATTCGAGAAGAAATACTGCGCATTTAGACAGAAATCACACATGTTTTGGAAAGGTCTTAGAAGGACTTGACATATTGGATGAAATAAGACAAGGCGATTCTATCGTTAAAATCGAGATTTTTAAATAATTCGCTCGTTATTTTGTCCCGAATTCCTTTATTATAAGAGAGGCTAATTCTTCTCCTATTCTGTCTTGTGCTTCAACAGTTGCTGCCCCGATATGTGGTGTACACGCAATTTTTGGGTGATTTAATAAATCTTTTCTCGGGTTGGGTTCATTTTCAAAAACGTCTAAGGCGCAACCTGCAATTTTTCCGTTATCAAGAGCTGTCAGCAAGTCATCTTCATTGATAACTCCTCCACGTGCTGCGTTGACCAATATGGATCCTTTCTTCATTTTATCAAATTCTTTCGCAGCTATAACCGCGCTTCCATCAGATTGCTTTGGGACATGTAATGAAATAAAATCCATATGCTGTAGTTCGTCTGATAAATTTTTTCGGGTTTTGCAAGAGATGGAGATCGTCTGATTTCCAACATTTACAGGTATTTCCGCAATGTATTCATGCTGATCAATAGCGATAACGTTCATTCCAACGCCATAGGCATAAGACGCTAGGCTTTGACCAATTCTTCCAAACCCAACAATACCAATTGTTTTACCTCTTAATTCTATTCCCTTTGCATAATTCTTTTTCAATGTCGAAAAATCACCTGTGCTCATGTTTTTGTATGAATCATTCAGAAATCTACTCATTGAAAATAAATGTCCCATCACTAATTCTGCAACAGATTGTGAAGAGGAGGCCGGCGTATTGATAACGGTTATTCCTTTTTCTCGGGCATAAGAAACGTCAATATTATCCATTCCTACACCTCCACGACCTATTAATTTAATTCTCGGACAAGCGTCAATGACACCTTTTCTCACGGTAGTAGCACTTCTGACCAAGATCATGTCAATTTCTTGCTGATTAACAGCATCAGCCAAATTTTCTTGTGCAACTTTTTCTGTAATAACCTCGAATCCTGCTTTCTCTAACAGTTCTTTTCCGAGAGTTGATATTCCGTCGTTTGCTAATATTTTCATTGCCTTATTAATTAGTACGTTCAAATTCTTTCATCACTTCAACCAATACCTGCACGCTAGATAACGGCAGAGCATTATAAATTGATGCTCTATATCCACCAACTGAACGATGTCCCGGTAGTCCAACAATTCCTGCGTTCTTCCAAAGCGAGTCAAATTGTTGTGCCTTGCTTTCATCGTTCAATAAAAAGGTAACATTCATGTTAGATCTATCTTCGGTCTCTACACAACCTCGAAATAAAGTATTTCTGTCTATTTCTTCATACAAAAGATTTGCTTTTCCTTCATTTTTTGCTTGCATGGCGCTCACACCACCGGTTTCAATTAAATTTCTCAAGTTGAGCATGGCAACATAAACCGAAAAAACAGGTGGAGTATTTAACATGGACTCCTTTTCTATTTGTTGTTTCAGATCCAAATAGGTGGGCATAAATGTGGAACTACTTTTACCTAAAACCTCGTCTTTTACAATATAAAGTGTTGCGCCAGCTGGGCCTAGGTTTTTCTGAGCGCCAGCATAGATAATATCAAAGTCACCAACATTTATTTCTTTAGAAAAAATATCTGAAGACATATCGCAAATCAACGGTAAATTAGTTTTTGGAAATGTTTTAAATTGTGTTCCGTAAATGGTATTATTGGAGGTGAAATGTATGTAATCTACATCATTAGGAATAATGTAATCTTTTGGAATATACGTAAAATTTCTATCCTCTGAAGAAGCAAATACATTCACATCAATCCCAACTTTCTTTGCTTCTTTAATGGCGCCAGAGGCCCAAGTTCCAGTGTTAATATATCCTGCCCTTTTCTTTTCACGCATCATATTTAATGCAACAATGGTGAATCCAAGTGTTGCACCCCCTTGAAGATAGCAAACGGAATAACCCGAGGGAACATTAAGTGCTTTTTTGACTAAATCGATTGCTTCGTCCATTACAGCAACAAAATCCTTATGTCTATGAGAGACTTCCAAAATGGATAAACCGTTAAAATCTAAAACGGAATCCGCAGCTTGTTTAAAGACCTCTTGCGGCAAAATACATGGTCCAGCACCAAAATTATGTTTCATTGTTTTTCTTTGTTTAACAAAATTGCAAATTACATTTTATACCTCTTCTCAAATGTGAATTTCTAATTCATTTTGTTCATAAAAAAAGCCGTCATGCGACGGCTTTTTTTATGCTTCTTTCTTTGTTGATTTTTTCGAGGTTGGTTTTTTTTCTGTTGTCTTGGCTGTTGTTTTTGTTGCACTCTTTGCGGCCGGTTTCTTTTCAGTTGCACCAGCTTCAACTTTCTTTTCTTTTTTTGCTTTGACGATTATAACGGGTTTGTCACTTTTTCTTTTTCTAGAATTACCGTAAGAACCCATTGTTCTTTTTCCTTTTGCAGTCTTTTTGTCTCCTTTTCCCATAATGCTGTGAACTAGTTGTGTTTATAACAGCAAAGTTATAATTCTTTTTCTAAAAAATGTTGCCTAATTTGTTTTTCAATTAGTTCGCCTCCATTTAATATTTTTCTACACCATTTAATTTTTAAGATTGTTTGTTCTTCTATAGATAGTTTCCAAGGAAATTCGCCAATTTCAAGTCGTCTGCGTAACGTGTTGAGAGCGATAGCTACAGAAACTGAAATATTAAAACTTTCTGTGAATCCATACATAGGAATGGAGATAGTCATGTCGGATTGTGAAAGTATCTCTGATGAAAGACCTCTTCTTTCTGTGCCAAAGAACAGAGCAACAGGTTGTGATAATGGCAAATCATCGATGCTAACTTTACTGTGAGGACTCGTTGAAACAATTTTATACCCTTTATTTTTTAATGTCTGAATACAATCTGTTGAAGGATTATCCCCAATGTTATAATTTTTCAAATCTACCCACCTACCAGCGCCAAGGGCAATATCTCGTTTAAGTGCATATTGATGTTCTTTTTCAATAACATGTAGATTTTGAATCCCAAAGCAATCACAAGTGCGAATCACAGCAGAGGCATTATGTTCTTGGTAAATATTTTCCAGTGCAATAGTAATGTGATTAGTCCTGTTGGCTGCTACTCGATCGAACATTTCAACTTTGTTCGGAGTGATTATTTTGTAAAATTCAGAAAGAACAAACTCATTTTCTGTCGACATAATCTTTACTCATTAAATAATGCTGAATTTCTCCAAATTGTAGGTGAGATTTTTCAACCAAAGAATACCCAAGTTTATTGTAAAATTCAAGTGCATTCTCTCTTGCGTGCAAAATCATTCCCTTATCACCTCTGGCTAAACTTGAATCTTCCAGGTACTGAACAATTGATTTGCCAATTCCGCATCCTTGGTAATTGTTTTCCACAGCCATAAATCGGACTTGGCCGTATTCATTTTCGAATAAATCCAATCTCCCTACTCCTATTATTTCTCCATTTAGGAAAAAAGCAGCATGATCAGCAGATTGATCTCCCTCGTTTTTCTCACTTCCAGGCGGCTGATTCCAAGGTGCCCTTAAAATACGATAACGCAAATCAAAGTACGCTTTCCATTCATCTATAGTTGTTGGTTGTCGGATTATTTTTTCCATTTAAAAGCAATTGAAGTCATTCTTTTACCAATGATATTCGTGAGCTGATCTTCTCGAATAAGTTCTTGCGCATTTCTGTCCGAAAATACTTTGTCAAGACTTTTAATTTCGCCATACGGTATTTTTTCAGAACGCAAAGTCTCGAAAAGAACCTTTGATTCGAGGTTATTTAGTTTTTCTGCTATATATGCTCCAAGTTCTTCTCGGTTTTTCACTCTTGATTGATTCGTTGAAAATCGATCGTCGTCTTGAAGTTTTGAGAGATTTAGAATTGCCAATAACTTTCTAAAATGTAGGTCAGAACCAATTGCAATGGTGAATTGAACAGAATCTTTTGTTGTGAAAATTTCACCGTAAGGTGCAATATTCGGATGTAAACTCCCCATTCTTTTTGGAATAACCCCTGTCATCAAATAATTTGAAGCTTGATTGGCTAAACTACATAATGCAGCATCGTAGAGTGAAACCTCCACACAACTTCCTTGATTTGAAGTCATTCTGTCAATTAAAGCCAATAGCAAACCCTCTTTTAAATGATGTGCAGCAAGGATATCAATCAAGGCAACGGGCATTTTAGTTGGTTGAGTATCGGCGTCGCCATTCATGGACATAAAACCAGTTTCTGCTTGAAGAATTAAATCATATGCCACGCGATCGCNNTTATTAGTTTTGGATTTGCTTTCCAAAGTTCCTCATCACTAATTTTTAACTTATTCTGATCGCCCGGTTTAAAATTCATGATTAAAAGGTCACTTTCTTTAATGAATGACATAAAAATTTCGTGATCTTTTACCTGTGAAAGGTCAAGTCTTTCATAGGATTTACCGTAATTTACGGATGCGAAATAAGCGCTGGTGTTTTCTTTCTTTTCTGAAGGAAGCTTCCAACTTCTTGTAACATCATAATTTTCAGGATGTTCAACCTTAATTACTTGTGCTCCTAGTTCTGCAAAAAAAGTACCCACCGACGGTCCTGCGAGCACCGTAGAAATATCTATAATTTTTAAATTTTTGAAAATAGGTAGCGTTGTCATTACTTAAACGCTGGGAGTACTATTCCGGTTTCTCTATTGTTTCGACCGTTACAGTTGTTAATCCAGCGCGCACAAAGTTAAGTTTTTTTGCTGCTGCTTTGCTTAAATCGATTACTCTTGGATTACTTTTGGGCATACGGTCGTTTATTTTTACTACGACTACGGAATCGTTCTTCAAATTTGTCACTTTAACATATGTTCCCATTGGTAATGTTTTATGAGCTGCAGTCATAAGTGAATTATTGAAAATTTCTCCTGAATAAGTTCTTCTTCCGTTCAATGAATCACCGTAATAAGAGGCAATACCTTTTTCTATTTTTGAAACAGAAAAGCTCATGAAAACAACACTTATTATAATGAAAATCAAGCGCATATTTAAATTTTTGATGAAGCAAATTACAAGATTTTGTTCAATAAAAAAAATTAAATTGTACGCAACAGAATTCTTTGAAAGCTTCAAATTGCTTAAATTCGCGACACACATTAAAAAAATTACACATGGTATTCGACTTAGATATGATAAAAAAGGTGTATGCTAAGTACCCTGAACGCATTGAGGCAGCAAGAAAAGCAGTAGGAAGACCACTAACGCTGTCAGAAAAAATTCTTTATGCCCACTTGTGGGATGGTAATGCTTCAGAAGCTTTTGAACGAGGAAAATCATATGTTGATTTTGCTCCAGATCGAGTGGCCATGCAGGACGCAACAGCTCAAATGGCGCTACTACAATTTATGCAAGCAGGAAAAAAGAGAGTTGCCGTCCCTTCAACCGTTCATGCCGATCACCTAATTCAAGCAAGAGTAGGCGCAACGAAAGATTTACAAGACTCACTCAATCAAAATAATGAAGTATTTAATTTTTTATCCTCTATTTCGAATAAATACGGAATCGGATTTTGGAAGCCAGGAGCCGGGATAATTCACCAAGTAGTTTTGGAAAATTATGCGTTCCCGGGAGGAATGATGATTGGAACTGATTCACATACCGTAAATGCAGGTGGTTTAGGAATGGTAGCCATTGGTGTTGGTGGTGCAGATGCTGTAGACGTAATGGCTGGAATGGCATGGGAACTTAAATTCCCTAAGTTGATTGGCGTTAAATTAATGGGAAAACTTAACGGTTGGACTTCTGCAAAAGATGTTATTCTGAAGGTTGCGGATATTCTTACGGTTAAAGGTGGAACAGGTGCGATTGTTGAGTATTTTGGAGAAGGTGCTGTTTCTTTGTCTTGTACAGGTAAAGGAACAATTTGTAATATGGGTGCAGAAATTGGTGCCACAACTTCTACTTTTGGTTACGATGAGTCAATGCGTCGTTACTTAGCAGCTACGGGAAGNNAGAGAGGAAGTTGTTAAGGCAGCAGACGCAATTGCTGAACATCTAACTGGTGACAAAGAAGTTTACGAAAACCCTTCCCAATACTTCGATCAGTTAATTGAAATAAACTTATCTGAATTAGAACCTCATATCAATGGACCTTTTACGCCAGATAGAGGAACTCCAGTATCAAAAATGAAGGCAGAAGCTTCCGCTCATGAGTGGCCAACAAAAGTAGAATGGGGGCTAATTGGTTCATGTACAAACTCTTCATACGAAGACTTAGCCCGAGCTGCTTCTATTGTTAAACAAGCGGTAGCTGCTGGTATTACACCGAAGGCGGAATTTGGAATCAACCCAGGATCTGAACAAGTACGTTATACCGCAGATCGAGATGGTATTCTTTCTGATTTTGAAAAAATGGGAACCAAAATTTTCACGAATGCTTGTGGACCTTGTATTGGTCAATGGGATCGCGAAGGTGCGGAAAAACAAGAAAAAAATACCATCGTTCATTCATTTAATCGTAATTTTTCAAAACGAGCAGATGGAAATCCAAACACGCATGCTTTTGTGACTTCCCCAGAAATGGTCGCAGCACTTGCTATTGCTGGTGATTTGACTTTTAATCCTATAACAGACACGCTAACTAATGAAAAAGGTGAAGCGATAAAGCTTTCAGCTCCTGCTGGAGATGAATTACCTACAAAAGGTTTTGCTGTTGAGGATAATGGTTATCAGGCGCCAGCGGAAGATGGTAGCAATGTTGAGGTAAAAGTAGCAGCGGATTCATCCCGTCTTCAACTATTGGATAATTTCCCAACTTGGGACGGACAAAATATAACAGATGCCAAACTTTTAATTAAAGTGAAGGGTAAATGTACAACTGACCATATTTCAATGGCAGGTCCATGGCTTAAATACCGCGGTCACCTCGACAATATTTCAAATAATATGTTGATAGGTGCGGTTAATTTCTTCAACGACAAAACGAATGATGTAAAAAATCAGTTGACGGGTGCTTATGGTGAAGTACCTGCTACACAACGTGCATACAAAGCAGCTGGAGTTTCTTCAATCGTTGTTGGAGATCATAATTACGGTGAAGGTTCTTCAAGAGAACATGCGGCAATGGAACCAAGACATCTTGGCGTGAAAGCAGTATTAGTAAAATCTTTTGCTAGGATTCATGAAACGAATTTGAAGAAACAAGGTATGTTAGCACTTACTTTTGCTAATGAGTCAGACTATGACAAAATTCAAGAAGACGATACCTTCAACTTTGTTGATTTAGCTTCTTTTTCTCCTGAAAAGTCATTGACGCTAGAAATTTGTCATTCTAATGGAACTAAAGAGAATATTCAATTGAATCATACCTACAATGCTTCTCAAATTGAATGGTTTAAGGCCGGAAGTGCATTAAACTTGATTAAGTTGATGGAAAATTAAATTTAAGTTCTTTTTACTATAGGAAAGGGATTGTGCTTGCAATCCCTTTTTTAATTTAACTCAATTGCCCCAATGTCCGGAGGGTTATTTCTGGGGTTGCCAAGAATATCAGTTACTACAGGGCTTGCGATACCATTTCCATGTAAAATTGAATTGATAGAAAACGAAAAGTCATAAATTGTTGGATCAGTAAATAATGGGTTATTATTCCAAAAAATATTCTGATAAAAAGCATCTGTTTGAATAGTTTCCGATTTTATCAAGCAATTTTTAAAATCAAAATTCAAGTTCACGCCTGACATTTGAATAGTATCAATGGCTAATTCAGTAGCAAGATTACCTGTAAGCACACAATTATACAAAACACCCTCATTAATTGAACCGACATTTGTAGTTGCTGTTTGATAGTTGGTATAAAAGTTACTGATTCCAACTGCTGGATTTTGAGACGAACCATAACCCAACAAATCGCAATGGTTGAAATTGAAATCTCCTCCTTCTAAAACTAATAAGGCATGTGTTCCATTTTTGGAAATGATGCAATTTTCCGCTTTTACTTTTGCACCTGAATAAATAAAAACTCCATACCGAGCTTGATTTTGAATAATTGTATTTGTCATTGTTAGCGTATAACCTGTATTTGTCGGGTCTTCAGAATACAAATGAACGCCAGAAGTTCCATTTTTAATAAGCGCATAATCAATTATACTTGGTAACGCCTCTCGAAAATAAATTCCGTAATATTGCCCGGTAACCTCTTGATAATCTTGTTCAAGTCTATCTCCTTGAAAAACAACAGGTTTATCTTTTGTTCCGGTGATATTTAATTGAGATTTATAGATATAAAAAATAGAATTTTTGTGTAAATATACTTTCGTGTCCTCGGGAATAGTCAAGGATTTTGCTGAATCAACAATGGCAGCTCCATAGATCACATGAGGCTTATCATTTGGCCAAACACCTTCATTAAAATCAAAAATTTCAGCTTGGAAATTTGTATAATGAAAATACATATCTTGACCCCAGACAGCAAGTTTTACGTATTGGTCAACACCGTTCGTTTGAAAGCGAATAGAGTCCTCAACTATCATCGGTAGTGTTTGACTATTAATATCTAATGTTACTTCAACAAATACAAATAAACTATCGTTTCCTTCAATACGAATATTACTAAAGTTGTGACCGATTAATCCATCTAGGTTCATGCGAAAAGGTGAATTCTCTCCACCCATTAATTCAACTTCATCTATTTGAACGGTTTTGCTCTCAGGATTATAGATTTTAAAAGATTTTGTTGTTGATCCAATTGTTGTGAAAACGGTGTCAAATACTAATGTGTCGACAGAAAAAGATAAGTTGTTTTTTGAGAAAAAATTCTTCTTGCTGCAACCAGTATTGGAAAAATACAAGGCAATGATGATTATAATCGACAAGAAAAGCTTAAAAATCTTCATGACTAATACAACGGACAAAACTACATTTTATTCTAATAAATACCTTCTGAATAAAATTATTTGGTACCTTTTTTGAACCAATTTTAACTTTGCGTGTACTCGACACAAAATAAAGGCAATGAAATACTTTTTATTCTTTCTAATTTCCTTGACGAATTTCTTTTTGTTTTCTCAAAATGAAAATCCATCAAATAGCAAAATAGAGCTTCAAAATAATGCCGTGCCATCAGTGAATGGTACTTTCAATTCAGTTCATAATAGCAACGCAAACTACTTATGGTCGCAACCGGTCGCAACTGATTCAGTTCAATTTAAAAATGATGCAAAAGTTATTAAAGCTAAACAGAACAAAGATCAAGCTACACGCAAGTCAGAAAACACTGAAAAAAAATCTTCACAATTGAACAGTACATATAGTAATTATAGTTCGGTTCAAAAGAAAGCAAAAACGCAGTCTACACAGCGTTCCCCTACAGAAGAACAACAATTACAAATCAACCAGTTAGCGGAAGATATGATTACTATAGATCCAAATTCTGTAGAAACAAATATAAGTTATTACGAAGCAGGAAATTACGATGTAAAACGTTCTTCTTATATTGATAATGCTGCTAAGATTTTCCCGAATCATCCCGATGTGTTGAAATATAAGGTTGCAAATGCTATAATTATACAAGATTCTGCAGAGGCAAAAGTAAACTTGAATGCCATGGCAGCTCAGCAATTACTAAGCCCTGAAATACAGCTTTACGGTCAAGATATTGTGCAATCGGCATGTGGAAATAGCACCTTGATTACTCATGGATTTATAGATAATTATGGTGCTACATTCAGCCAATTCAATAATATGGCGACATGCGATAATGAGCTTACAATAGTTTCTTTAGACTTCTTACAAAGTGAAACCTACAGGGAAGTTTTAAAACAAAAGGGTTATGAATTGCCTGCAAATGATAAAGTTGATGTTGCGTACTTGAAAGACTTTTGTGAAAAAAATGAGGCAAAAAAAATCGCTTTGAGCATGACCATTCCAAGACCTTATTTGGAGCCATTAGTTCCGAAATTATCTCCCGTTGGAATTGTTTTTGAATACAGAGCCTCTCCGGAACGAACTTTTAATGAAGTTGAATATTGTTGGAACGAAAAGTTGAATAAGAAAAACTTANNGGTTATTCGTCTCCAACAAGTAGTACTTTATCTGCCAATTATCTCCCATCTATGTTTTTTCTTTTGAATTATTATCGGGATACCGGTCAACTGAAAAAACAAGCCGAAATGGAAAGTGAAATACAATATGTGAAACAAAAAGCAGGTTTGCTTCAAAAGAAAAAAGGCTATTAGTGAAATTATTCCGCCGGAAATATAACGAATGGACTGACGAAGCGCTTATGGAGGCTTTGCAGAAGGGTGACAAACATTCCTTTGATGAACTGTACAAACGTTATGCGGGAATTTTAAAAGGTTATTTCGAAAAGATGCTTTGGCGAGATTCATTAAAGGCGGAAGATATGTTACACGATTTGTTTGCTAAAATTATCCGAAATCCAGGTTATTTTGATACTCAGAAATCATTTCGCACTTGGGTGTTTTCTGTAGCAGGAAATATGTGTAAAAATGAATATAAGAAAGCGGAAGTCCGCAAGAATATGTCCAATGGAATCGATGATAAACAGCAAGTTGAAGGAGCTTCTAATGTCTTAAACGAGGTGTATGATTTACAATTTAGGGAGGCGTTTGAACATAGTTTAGCGCAATTAGACGATAAACATAAGGAAGTATTCGTTCTGAGACATTTTGAAGGATTATCGATGAAGAAAATAGGAGAGGTTATGGAACTTAATGAAGGAACAGTTAAGTCGAGACTTTTTTATGCGACTAAACAATTAGCAGAACAATTAAAAGTATTTAATCCAAGCTTAACATTATAATTATGGAAAAGGAATTAATTGAAATTGTAAAGACAAAAAAATTCGTAGAATTGAACAGTTCTGAAAGAGCTAGCTTACATGAATGGATTCAAAATGAAGAGGATTTTGAGTCGATGAAATTTCTTTATTTGGGAATGGAAGAAATGTTAGAAGAAACCTATCCAAGTGAAAATGTAAAAAAAAGTCTCGATAAGTTATTCGTAGAAACTCATCCACAACCAAGTTTTTTTGCCGGATTACTCCTTTTCTTATTTCCTCCTCAGAAATCAATTTGGTTCAAACCAGGATTTCAAATTGGGACATCTTTAGCTTTCGCATTTCTCATTTTCTTTGCGCTATCACCTTCTCAAGACTTTCAAAAAGAAGAAGCACAACCATTAACAGCTGAGCTTAAAAAGGAAGAAATTAATAAAGCAATAAAACAAGATGAAAAGAAAACCGAATTGTCGACACCGACGGAAGTAGAGGTAAAACCAATGAAAGTTAATGTAATTCAAACTTCGGTTAGAAATGAAGCTTCTATGTCTGTTGCGGCAGGATATGTTGCAGCCGAGATGTCAGTGATTTCAGACGATATACAAGAAGATTTCATGACGCGCACAATTGAGAGCAATGTTGTAATTCCAACCATGGAAGGAA
>DORI01000146.1 GCA_003512365.1 Crocinitomicaceae bacterium
CAATAGCGTTGGTGTTATCATCTTAACGGGAAGCGGAGAAAAGTCATTCGTTGCGGGCGCCGACATAAAAGAATTTGCGGATTTCTCTATCGCTGAAGGAGGCATGCTCGCACAAAATGGACAAAATATCCTATTCGATTACATCGAAAAAATGAACAAACCTGTCATTGCAGCAGTGAATGGTTTTGCGTTGGGTGGAGGACTAGAGTTAGCTATGGCTTGTCACCTTAGAGTTGCTTCTAAAAATGCCAAAATGGGCCTTCCCGAAGTGTCTTTGGGGGTAATTCCAGGATACGGTGGGACACAGCGTCTTCCGCAGCTTGTTGGAAAAGGAAAAGCGAACGAAATGATTTTTACGGCAGGAATGATTTCGGCAGACGAAGCCCTAAATTGGGGACTTGTCAATCACGTTGTGGAACAAGTAGATTTACTTTCTACTTGCGAGTCGATTGCGTCAAAAATTATTCAACATTCTCCAAATGCCATTAAGGCCGCAATAAGAGCTGTTAACGCAGGATTCTCTCACGACCAAAATGGGTTTCATTCTGAAATCGAAGAGTTTGGTAAGTGTTTTGGCACACCAGAATTTAAAGAAGGCACTCAAGCATTTATCGAAAAAAGAAAAGCAAATTTCCGGTCATAAATGTCTAATCCAATAAAGAGACTTCTTGGTCAAACCGCCGTTTATGGATTATCATCCATCGTGGGGAGATTATTGAATTATTTATTGGTGCCTCTTTACACGGCTGTTTTTGCCGACCCCGCGGATTACGGAGTCGTTTCAGAATTGTATGCATGGGTTGCGTTTTTGGTAGTCCTCTTGACTTTTGGAATGGAAACAGCATTTTTTCGCTTTATTCAAGACACAACAGACCGAAAAAAAATCATGTCCAATGCCCTTTGGATAGTTCTTCTTGTTAATGCATTTTTCTATCTTTTATTACTACAATTCAATAATGAAATTGCCAACGTTATGCTCTTTCAAGGGCACAATGAATATATTGTCCTTATGGGGGCTGTTGTATGTATCGATGCTGTTTCGGCGTTGCCCTTATCGGAGTTGCGAGCAGAAGAAAATGCACGCCGGTTTGCAACAATTCAATTATTATCTATCGCCGTGAACATTGGTCTAAATGTTTTATTCATGGTCTTTTTATTTAATAAATCTAGACCAGAGGAAGGCGTTTTGTTTATTTAAATAAAACGCCTTCCTGNNCGTTTTGTTTATTTTAATAGCGAACCTACTAGCTTCCTTGGTAAAACCTATACTGTTAGCTGATAGTTTTGGATTGTTGCGTTTAGGATTGGATAAAGAAACTACAAAAAAAATGTTGATTTATGCATTTCCTTTGGTGATTGCCGGCTTCGCAGGAATTATTAACGAGACCTTGGACAGGATTTTATTGAAACAACTTTTATTTGATCCTAGTGACCCTCTGTCCCTTCGAAACGCTGAGGCGCAAGTGGGTATTTACAGTGCGTGCTACAAGTTGGCGATGTTAGTAACCATATTGCTTCAGGCCTATCGTTATGCAGCAGAACCTTTCTTTTTTAATCAATACAAAAATGAAGATAGAAATAAAGTTTATGTCCGAGTAATGAATTTATTTGTGGCAACAGTTTGTTTTGTGTTTCTGCTCGTTTCCTTAAACATCGATGTTTTCAAATATTTTATCAGAAACGAAGCATATTGGGATGGATTGAAGGTTGTTCCTATATTGCTATTGGCGAATGTGTTTTTGGGGATTTACTACAACCAGAGCATATGGTATAAACTAAGCGGGAAAACAAGGTTTGGAGCGTATATAGCTATAGTTGGCGCAATAATAACCGTTTCAATAAACTGGTTATTTATACCAACATACGGGTTCATGGCAAGCGCATGGGCAACATTGATAGTTTACGCTTTTCAAATGGTATTGAGTTATTACCTTGGTCAGAAGCACTATCCAATTCCATACAACCTAAGAAAATTTGCCTTGTATTTGCTTGCTGCGCTTGGAATCTTTGGATTATCCTACACGTTAAAAATTGAAGGCACCTACACTAGGCTATTTATTCATAATTTATTCTTACTGGCCTATGTGGCTATGATGTATAATTTTGAAAAGAAGTCATTTCAGTTCGGTAATCGAAACACAAAATAAAAAAACGAACTAAATCAAGCATTAATTGTTTTACGTATTATTATCACGTAAATTTGTCTTTAACGATGAACAAATCCTATCAAGCCGGCCCGCTACTCTCACAAATTAATCTTCCTAAAGACCTTAGGGAAAAGTTTGATTTTGAGGATTTACCACAAATCTCTGATGAATTAAGACAATATATCGTTGACGTCATTTCAGAAATCGGTAACAGCCATTTTGGAGCGAGCTTAGGGGTGATTGAACTTACCGTAGCCTTGCATTATGTGTTCAATACTCCTGATGACCAATTGGTATGGGATGTTGGTCATCAAGCTTATGGTCACAAGATTTTAACTGGCAGAAAGGATCGTTTTCACACAAATCGCATGAAAGGAGGAATCTCTGGATTTCCTAAGCGATCTGAAAGCGAATTCGATACGTTTGGCGTAGGCCATTCATCCACGTCTATTTCAGCAGCTCTAGGAATGGCAGTGGCAAATAGATACCTCGGCGACAAAAAGAAACAACACATTGCCGTTATTGGTGATGGAGCTATGACTGCAGGTCTTGCCTTTGAAGGAATGAATCATGCAGGATTTGAAAAAGATGCAAATTTACTTGTTGTTTTGAATGACAATTGCATGTCAATCGACCCCAATGTTGGAGCGCTCAAAGAATACCTTACGGATATTACAACATCCCATACGTACAACAAAGTGAAGGATGAGGTTTGGAAACTTTTGGGTAAAATTTCAAAATTTGGCCCTGATGCACAAACAATCGCTTCGAAAGTTTCACATGCCTTAAAAGGAAGTTTATTAAAACAAAGTAATTTATTTGAATCGTTAAACTTTAGGTATTTTGGACCAGTAGATGGTCATGATGCAGTAGGTTTAGCGAAAATATTGAGCGATTTAAAAGATATCCCTGGTCCGAAAATTTTGCATTGCATTACGAGAAAAGGTGCAGGATATAAATTTTCAGAAGAAGGAAATCCAACAAAATGGCATGCGCCGGGAGTTTTTAATAAAGAAACGGGAGAAATCGTTAAAATTATTCCAAAATCACCACAACCACCTAAATATCAAGATGTTTTTGGGCATACGATTGTTGAGCTTGCCGAAGAAAACCCAAAAATTATGGGAGTCACTCCGGCAATGCCATCGGGATGCTCGTTGAACATCATGATGCAAGCAATGCCTGATAGAAGTTTTGATGTAGGAATCGCAGAGCAGCATGCCGTAACATTCAGCGCTGGATTGGCCACACAGGGATTAGTACCATTCTGCAATATTTATTCATCCTTCATGCAACGAGCGTTTGATCAAGTTTTGCATGATGTTGCGTTACAAAATTTGAACGTGGTTTTTTGTTTGGACCGAGGAGGACTAGTGGGAGCAGATGGAGCAACACACCATGGGGCTTATGATTTAGCATATATGAGATGTATTCCAAACATGGTGGTTTCAGCTCCTATGAATGAAGAGGAACTTCGAAATTTGATGTATACAGCTCAATTATCGGATAAGGGCCCCTTCTCAATTCGTTATCCACGTGGAAATGGTGTGATGACCGATTGGAAAACTCCACTTAAAGAAATTAAGGTGGGAACAGGAAGAAAGGTTACTAACGGAGAAGATATTGCTATATTAACTATCGGACATCCGGGAAATTTTGCTCAGGAAGCCATTAAAGAGTTATCAGCATACGATGTATCAGTGGCTCATTATGATATGAGATTCGTTAAGCCAATTGACGAAGTGATGTTACATGAAGTTTTCTCGAAATTTAAACACGTTATCACGGTAGAAGATGGGTGTTTGATGGGTGGATTTGGTTCTGCCGTAATAGAATTCATGGCGGATCAAGGTTATCAAGCACAAGTTGTGCGTCTTGGAATACCAGATGAGTACATTCACCACGGGACACAAGAAGAGTTGTGGGAAGATTGTGGCTTTGATGCGAAGGCAATAGTAGGAAAGGTAAAAACACTTCTTGCAATAAAAGAAGTGGATAAAAAATTAGCCCAAAAAATAGGATGAAGATATAATTATAGTAATTTGGACTATAATTTAATTTCATGAACAATCAAAAAACCAATTTTAGCGCCTTAGGAGTACTAACAATCGTATTTTTCTTTTGGGGATTTATTGCTGCAGGCAATAGTATTTTCATTCCATTTTGTAAAAACTATTTTCATTTAGATCAATTTCAAAGCCAATTAGTAGATTACGCTTTTTATGGTGCATACTACATCGGTGCTTTAATACTATTTATTACAAGCTCAATTGGTGGTCGTGACTTGGTAGGTAATTGGGGATATAAGAAAAGTATTGTATACGGTCTACTGTTTTCTGCTTTTGGTGCGGCAGCAATGATTGTGGCTGTTTATGGCAATACGTTTTCGGGTATGTTGATTGGTTTTTTCCTAGTGGCATTGGGATTCTCACTTCAACAAACTGCGGCTAATCCATTTGCGATTTCTTTGGGAAATCCTGCGACAGGTGCGACGCGTGTGAATTTCACTGGCGGTATAAATTCTTTCGGCACAATGATTGGCCCACTAATCGTTGCTTTTGCGCTCTTTGGCTCATCCGCTGCAGTTACAGACGACATGATTGCAGAATTAGATCTTATTAAAGTAATTGTCTTGTACATGGTGGTGGGGATTTTATTTATTTTGGCGGCAGCCATATTCGGGTTATCCAAGTCTGTTCCATCTGGTGTTCACGCTGAACCGGTGGAGGCAGCAAATAGGGCCTTAAGAAGCTTATTGATAATGACTGGACTTTTGATTGTTATGTTTACCCCTGTATTTAGTAGCTACAATTCGTCAAAAGCAAAAGCAGTTGCAAAATATGAGACAGCTTTATCCGAAATAAAAAAGGAGCAAGGAGAATCGTTGACCTATACTACCATTTCAGAAAAGGTGAAAGAAATGAAAAAACCCCTAGAACAAGAACGAATGCTATGGTTATCAGGAGCATTAATTTCAGTGGTGGGAATGCTTTTGTTTGCGAATAGATCTGCAATGAAAAACCCAGAAGGCTGGGGGGCAATGCGTTATCCACAGTTGGTTCTAGGGATGTTGGCAATTTTCATCTATGTGGGTGTAGAGGTCGCAATCGGGTCAAATCTAGGAGAGTTGTTGAAACAAAAAGATTTCGGAGGGTTAGAAGCCTCTGCGATTGCACCCTATATTTCTATGTATTGGGGAAGCTTAATGATAGGTCGATGGGCAGGTGCGGTAAGTGCATTTGATTTACAAAAATCAACAAAGGCACTTTTAATAGTATTGGTTCCAATTGTGGCTTTTTGTCTTATTCTTGCCGCAAATTTATTAGCACAAAAAGATGTATCTGCGCTTTATTGGTATATACTGTGCGTTGGTGTTCAAATTGCGGCCTTTTTCTATGTTGGAGAAAACCCGATCAAATCTCTAATGGTGTTTGGCTCCTTGGGCGTTGCAGCTATGTTAATAGGAATGTTTAGTACTGGTCAAGTTGCGGTGTATGCTTTTTTGAGTGGAGGATTGTTTTGCTCCATTTTATGGCCTTGTATTTTTTCATTATCAATTGCAGGACTTGGAAAATTTACTTCTCAAGGCTCTGCTTTTTTAATCATGATGATTTTAGGTGGTGGTATAATTCCTCCTATTCAAGGGAAGTTGGCAGATTTGATAGGAATACAGTCTTCTTATGTAATCGCTGTTCTTTGTTTCGGTTACCTTGTTTTGTTTGCGGCATTGGCTAGAAAAATACTAAAAAAGCAAGGTGTTGATCTTGAGGGACAAGTGGAAATTGTAAATCATTAAGAAAAGTTTATTGGTAACAGTTCTTGATTTAATATTTTGAGCGCATTATTCTTCACAATAAAACTAGATCTACTTGCCGTTTTCTTGGATTAACCTCAAAAACTCTCACCTTAACTTTATCTCCAAAATTATACTCCTTCTTATTCTTGGCTCCAATAATCCTGTATTTTTCCGCATCAAAGTAATAACGGTCTCCAGGTATTTGATTCATTGGTACCATCCCTTCACAATGATTGTCGTCCATTCTGACAAACATCCCGTGTTCCGCGATACCCGATATTGTGCCTTCAAATTCTTCACCCACGTGCTCGTGTAAATATAAGGTTTGAAAATACTTAGTAGACTCTCTTTCAGCATCTGCTGCCTTGCGCTCATTTTTTGAAATACGTTTGCACACATCCGATAATTCATTTCCGTATCGATGTTTTTTATCCGTTAACTCCGTTTGAAGAATGCGATGTACAACAAGATCAGCATACCTTCTAATAGGAGAGGTAAAGTGCGTGTAATATTCGAAAGCTAATCCGTAATGTCCAATATTCTCGGTTTCATAAGTAGCCTTAGCCATGCTACGAATGGCCATAGTTTGAACCAATGAAAACTCATTTTCCTCTCGTAATGAATCAAATAAACTATTCAAATTCTTTGCAATATTTCGTGAATCAGACAAATCTATTTTATGGCCAAACTTTTCAATAAATACAGCAAACATGGCCATTTTCTCTGGATCAGGTTGGTCGTGTACACGATACACCATGGGAATGGTGTCGCGATCTTTTATTGGTTTTGAAAGAAAGGTCGCGATAGTGCGATTTGCCAAAAGCATGAATTCCTCTATCAGCTTGTGCGCATCTTTAGATGTTTTTATTAGAACCTGAATTGGAAAACCTTTATCGTCAAGTTTAAATCGCATTTCTTCTGACTCTATACTCAATGCCCCTTTTTTCAATCTCTTGGAGCGATAGGTTTTGGCAATACCATCAATTTTCCTTAAAACCTCTTCGTGATCACCCGATTTACCTTCCAAAATTTCTTGAACTTCTTCGTAGGTAAATCTACGGTCAGAATGAATAACTGTTTTGCCAAACCATTCTTTCACTACCTTGCCATCTGGGGTCATTTCAAATAATACCGAAAATGCATATTTATCTTCATTTGGGCGCAGAGAACAGGCAATATTTGAAAGTTGCTCTGGCAACATGGGAATTACCCTGTCAACCAAATAAACAGAATTAGAGCGCATCAAAGCTTCTTTATCCATAGCCGATCCAGGTCGAACATAATGACTCACATCGGCAATATGTACCCCTAACTCAATGTTTCCATTTTCTAATTCCTGATATGAAATTGCATCATCAAAATCTTTCGCATCAATAGGGTCGATTGTAAAAGTTAAAATATCTCGGAGGTCTTTTCTTATCTTAATTTCTAGTGCATCTAATTCAATTGGAATGTGTTCTGCCTCTGACATTACCTCTTCTGGAAACACAGGGTTTATTCCTTGGCTATATAAAATGGATAGCATTTCCGCATCATTAGACCCTGGCATACCCAATACTGCGATAACTTCTCCATAAGGCGTTTCAGATGATTTAGGCCAAACTGTAATTTTTACCAATACTTTTTCTCCATTTCTAGCGCCGTTTAATTGCTCTTTGGAAATGTAAACTTGAATGCCTGAACGATGATTATCTGGAATTAGTAGAGCGTATCTGTCTTGCATTTTAAGCGTCCCAACAAATTGAGTGCGTTCTCGTTCTACAACTGATATAATAGCTCCTTCGTCTCGCTGAGCTCCTTCTCTAAAAATTCTGATCTTAACCAAATCACCATTCATCGCTTGTCCAACATTCTGAGGGGCAATAAATACATCCTTTTCGCGTCCTTCTATCGTGACAAAAGCAGCTCCTCTTTGCGTCATTTGAACTTTTCCTTGAAGGAAAGATTCAGCAGAAGAAAGTTTAAAAGTAAAGTGATTGGATCTAGAAATTAATTTATTTGCGCATAAATTTTGCAAAGCCTCGAATACAACTTGTCGAGAAGCAGGATCCTTAGCGTCAATTAAATAACAAACTTGCTTGTGCGTTAATTCTGCCTCAGAATTCTTTTCGAATACCTTAAGTATTAAGGATACAACGGCATTTCTTTTGAATGTAGGTTTTGCTCCTTGTTTAGGTTGCTTCTTGTTCTTTTTGGACATGCTTTACGAAAGTAGTAAAAAGCATGAATAAACGATGTAGAGTTAATCTTATTTAATAATTAACTTTTTGGAAAAAGGCTTTGAACCTGAAATTTCAATTGTAACAAAGTAAATTCCCGGCTTAAAATCATTTACGTTAAACTTCTTGGAACCATAAATCTGTTCTTTAATAACCAAAGAACCAAACGAATCTACAATTTTACATTGAGCAGATTCTGCGTTCGCTAATGTTATTGAAATGTAATCACTTGCCGGATTTGGAGTAATTGAAACTGAAGGCTCTTGTTTAGCCGGTTTAATCGAAGCCGTATAGTCGACAACTAAATCAACAGAGTCAGAATATCCCGAACCTGGATCTGATATGTAATATCTATAGTGTGCAGTACCGCTTGTAAAATCATCCGGGTTAATTTGTGGTTTTAATTTTCCGTATTCGCCATCATTGATGGTAAATAAAACGCTTTGTGATGCGGGAGTTGACCACGGATTACCGTTCATTTGAGTTGATGAAAAACAAGTCCCTCCGAATGGATCTGTTCCGTGACCCCAACAAAGTCCATCAGCCCATCCTGTGGGTTCATTAACTTTGTATCTTGTAACTACCCATTGATGAGATTGTCCTGTATTGTTCTCAACATGAAAAGGAACATCGAAAACTTGATTATTTGGCGCCGTCATTGTATGTGTTCCGCCAGAAATATCGATGGTTTGACCTTCTAAAACAATAACTATTCCATCTTGTTGAGCGAATAAGCTCGCAGTGGCAAGGCTAAAAACCAAAGACGCCAAAAACGTATATTTTTTCATTGTTAGACAAGTTTAATTTCCAAATATATTGAATGTCTCAGTCATTGTCAAATTTTAAGCCAATTTTTTTAGCTATCTATTTTTTCCTACCTTTGAATTCGGCAAGGTTTTTGAATATGCCGGACACTTTAATTCTAAACTATGAAAATTATTTATTTTGTTTCTTTGTTTTTCCTTTTAACTTCCTACTCCAAAGCTCAAAAAGTAGCTGCTGTCAAATTAAAAGATCTGAAAGGGAAAACTTATAACACTGCTGAGCTTGGTTTCGAAGGGCCTGTAGTTATAAGTTTTTGGGCCACTTGGTGTTCTCCATGTAAAAAAGAATTGAATACCATACATGAATTATACGAAGATTGGCAAGCTGAAACTGGAGTAAAACTTGTTGCCGTATCAATTGATGATGAAAAAACAAAAAGTCAAGTGCCAACTTACGTTAATGGAAAAGCATGGGATTACCTTGTATTATTAGATCCTAATGGAGATTTCAAAAGAGCAATGGGCGTAAATAATGTTCCGCATACCTTCTTGTTGGATAAAGACGGTAATATTGTTTATACACATAACAACTATGCTCCGGGTGATGAAGAAAAGTTATACCAGGAGATTAAAAAGTTGAGCGGTAAATAGCATGAAGTATCTTTGTATCCTTTTAGGATTCATTATTTCCGTGTCGGCACATTCTCAAGGCAAATTAACTGGAAATATAGAA
This sequence comes from Crocinitomicaceae bacterium, assembly GCA_003512365.1. GTDB lineage: Bacteria > Bacteroidota > Bacteroidia > Flavobacteriales_D > Crocinitomicaceae > UBA952. The sequence goes on from DORI01000146.1 coordinate 9,660, forward strand.
AGCACCTTTCAATACTTGAATGAAGATACACTTATTGGTGCCAATCAACCTGCTCAGAAAGGTCTTATCAATTCATACATGAATGTGTTTTATACTCAAGGTAAATTTAAAGCTGGAATGCGTGTTGAGTCATATCTGCCGAGAATTCAAGGGTATCCG
>DORI01000249.1 GCA_003512365.1 Crocinitomicaceae bacterium
GTATTATCAGGAAAATTATTTTGAACCAGATTCTATCCCTTCACTCGGAAAAAATTCACTGAAACAACAACTTGACAATAAAGAGAAAAACAACATTACCACATTTCAAGCTGATTTAACCTTGCTTTTTCCTAAACTTTCAGCCAGAATGGAAACCGGTGTTAAAGCAATTCTTCGAGACCAAGAAGTGAATACCAATTCAGAGACATTTGATTATCTATTGAATGCATACGCTCAAGATACATTAGCGAATTTTCTTTACCAATACAAGGAACGTGTTTTTAGTGCATATGGTGTATTTGGACAACAGTTAGGTAAGTTTAAGTACCAAGGAGGTTTGCGCTTTGAGCAAGCGAATCAATTACCTAATCTCGTTTCACAAGGTATTAACGTCAACAATCCACCATACTTCAATGTTTTTCCATCTGTTCATTTGCGCTATGAAATTGTTCCAAAATCAGAACTCAGTTTAAGCTACAGCAAGAGAATTACTCGTCCATCCTCAGCCGATATGAATCCCTTTACTAATTACTCTGATCCTTTCAACTTACGAGTTGGAAATCCATACTTGCAGCCCGAATACACAGATTCATATGATATGAATTACACACACGAAAGGAAGATTTACAACATTTCATCAAGTCTTTACTACCGAAATTCTAAAGGTGTTATTAGTCGAGTGAAAGAATATTATGAAAATAACACAAGCGCGGTAACATTCATGAATATTGCAGAAACACATAGCTTAGGATCCGATGTAATGTTGAATTTGAAGCCAACGCCGTGGTTAAAATCTTCCATTTCTTGGAATGGAAATTACATTTGGTATTTGACTAATCAGGAGGCCTTACCAAATAGACAAGGATATTTCCACAATTTTAAATTTAATTCATCCATAGAGTTTTGGAAAAAAACGGCTTCACTTCAAGTCAGTGTTACCTACAATGGAAAAAGGGTAACAGTGCAAGGTATTGCGCAGCGCCAGGGACCGACAGATATTGCTTTTGAAAAGCGCTTAGCTAAAGGAAAATGGTCATTGGGAGCACGAGTGTCGGATGTTTTTAATGTTCAAGGATTTTATTTTAAAGTTGATCGACCGACCGTTGAACAAACTTCTACTTTTAAATGGTTGACAAGGCGCTACTATTTTTCCGTTAGTTATAAATTCGGAAAGCTAGAAATTTCGAATAAGAAAACTAATTTTAATGACAATGGTGCTTCGGATTAATATTCGGTTTCTGTTCTTTTTTTTATTCGCTGTTCTTTCGCATGTTAATTTAGCGCAAAGTAAATGGAGTGGAAATACTACGCCTACCTATCCAGAATTAATTTCCTATTGCACAAAACTTACATCTCTTCATCCCGAAATTGAAATGTACGAAATGGGACAGTCAGATTATGGTGAACCAATTTACTTAGTTATTATTAATGGAGCAGGCGATTCAGTACAAACATTTGAAAAAGCAAAAAAATCGACAACACTTTTGGTTAATAATGCCATTCATCCGGGTGAACCAGATGGCATAAATGCTTGCTTGATCTGGATAGAAAATTGGATAAATAAAGGTAAACTTACAACGGAACTCCCAGTTATAGCGATTATTCCTTCCTATAATGTTGGTGGGATGTACAATAGATCGTCTACCAGCAGGGCAAATCAAAACGGACCCGAAGAATATGGTTTTAGAGGTAATGCACGGAATCTTGATTTGAATCGTGATTTTATAAAAGCTGATGCAGAAAATACGAAAACATTTTATCGAATTTTTCATGCACTCGATCCGGACGTGTTTGTAGACAATCATGTAAGTAATGGTGCTGACTACCCATACACATTAACCTATATTTCATCCGTAAAAGAGCGAATGGCACCAAGTCTGCGCAAACTCACCTATGGACAGTTAATTCCATACCTAACAAAAGTGCTCAGAAAACATAAATGGGAGCTGTTTCCTTATGTCGAACTAAAGGGTAAAACTCCAGACGAGGGAATTGTAGCATTTAATGATCTTCCGCGCTATGCGATGGGGTATGCGAGCTTGTTCAACTCAATTAGTTTTACCATTGAAACACACATGTTAAAACCTTTTCCTGAACGTGTAAAGGCAACCCACGATTTCTTAGATGAATTAATTTGTTGGATGGGAGGTCATTCCAAAACCATTGAAGCGGACAGGGAAAAAGCTAAATTGTGGACAAAAGCATTACCTGAGTTTTACTTTAATTATAACCTTAAGGATGCAAAAGATTCAATTTGGTTTAAGGGGTATGAAGCGGAATATATTAAAAACGAAACTACCCAATTAGCGCATTTGAATTACAATAAATCTAAACCATATGAAAAATACATTCCGCATTATAATAAACATGAAGCCATAGATTCAATTCGAGTTCCAGATTACTATGTGCTTTGTGCACAGGAAAAAAAAGCTAAAGAAATATTAGCCTTAAATCGAATCGAATATACTGAACTTAAAAACGATACCTTACTAAAACTGGGTGTTCTTGTGGTTAAAGATTTCAAAAGTCTGATCAAGCCCTATGAAGGACACTTTAAGCATACTCAGATTGAACTCGCGAGAATTTCCACACAATACGTTAAATTAAAAAAAGGAGATTGGATTATTCCTACAAAACAAGATAATGCACTTTTCATTCATTCTGTTCTCTGGCCTGAGGCTGAAGATTCTTTNNAAAATCCGGTATTAAAAGAATCCTTCGAACAAAAGCTTAAATCAGATCCGGCGTTTGCTTCAAGCGAATGGGACCAATTGTATTTTATCTATGCAAAAAGTCCATACTTTGAACAGACTTTTATGCGCTTGCCAGTTTACATAGGAAATTTCTGAAAATGGGTTTAGTTCAGCGCGAGACCTTAAAAACCACCATTTTGTCATCACTTGGCTTGGTTTTAGGGTATGTGAATAAGGCTGTATTGTTTCTTATTCTTCTTTCTCCGGAACAAGTTGGCTTGGTTAATTTAACAGTGACAGTAGGATTGTTATTTTCTCAATTTGCCAATCTAGGGACCATTTATAGTGTCTGGCGTTTTTTTCCATTTTTCAGAAATCAAGAACGTGGGCATTATGGCTTTTTGTTACTCAACATGTTTATTGTGCTATTCGGCGTAATTATTATGTCGATTGTTGTTTTTATTTTTCGGGATACCATCGTTTACCTTTATCAGGACAAATCTGAATTATTTGTGGACTATTACCTTTGGATTATTCCAACAGGTATTGCTCATGTTTATTATGTTTTATTCGACAATTACTTGAGAGGCTTGCATAAAAATGCTTTTTCCGTTTTCTTAAATGAAATTGTGTTAAGAATAGTGGTAACAGCGCTTTTGCTGCTCTTGTATGTGAAATGGATAGGTTTTCACGAGTTTTTTATTTTTCATGCACTCCTTTATTTTCTTCCAGCAGTTGTTTTGTTATTCTATTTAATTCGTGGAGGAGAGCTTAAACTTTCCATTCAATCTATTAAAATTTCCAAACGTTTTCGAAGGTTAATTTTCTACTTCAGTGGATTCAGTTATATCAATACCTTGGCTGTTTTATTAGTGATATCTATGGACGCCATGATGATTGCTCATTACATCAGTCTAAAAGCAACAGCAATCTATACTACTGTAATCTACATTACAAGTGCTGTAATGGTTCCGTACAGGTCGTTGATAAGAGTGAGTTCTCCTTTAGTTGCCTTGCATTGGAAAAATAGGGATATGCCTGCCTTGCAAAATCTGTATGCAAAATCAAGTTCTGTAGGTTTGTATTTCGCATTGCTCAGCTTTTCAGTGATTTGGTTTCCAGTGAAAGAAATATTTTCATTTATCCCTCAGTACAGTGAAGGTATTTACGTCTTTCTCTTTATTATGATCGGAAGAATGGTGGATATGTTTTGTGGCTTAAACGGCACTATTTTTTCGACATCGCGCAAATATAAATTCGATTTAATTTTTTCTGTTTTCCTTTGTGCTACCGTTTTCTATTTAAATATGTTATTAATCCCTGACTATGGAGTTGTTGGTGCAGCAATTTCCACGTCTTTGGCTTATGTCATATATAATGTTTTGCGTTGCTGGTATATTTATTATTATTACAAATTACATCCACTTAACCAACAGCAGCTATTTTTACTAGTATATTTTGCTGGTTTTTATGGTCTAATGTTAGCATTTGATTCCTATCTTCTTCATTGGATTGAATTTTCAAATCAAATTTTCCCTATCTTTTTCAAATGGCTAATGATAGTGTTAGCGCTAATGGTTCCTGTATATTGTTTAAACTTGGAGAAAGAATCCACACAATATATACAGAAATTTATAGTTAATTTTAAAAATAAAAGGCAACGAGAAACATTAGGAGGCGTTTAAATCAACAATGAATAGAATACTGGCGACGTTTATTTTTATTGCATGTGTAGCTGGAATAAGAGCACAGAAAATCGATCCTGATGATTCGTTTACTTTTGAGTTGTGCCTGCCTAACTCTACAGCTAATAAACCGTTTAGAGAAATTATGCAGGGAGTAGTCAGTGCATCTCCTTATTATCAATACACACTTAAAAATTCCCTCAGTTTTGGTGTCGGTGCAAATTATAGTTATTTCGCTATAAATCAATTTCGAGTCACCCAGAAAATATTCGGAGGCATGCATCAAGGGGTAGGTTTCTTTAAAATTGGTCACGAAAAATTTTGGTCGGAACGAATGGGAACGGATATAGGGGTAAAAATAGGATATTCTGAATTATTCGTAATCAGTGATTTATTAAAATCGCAGGACATTACTTTTCGGAGAATGAACGGGATATTTGTGGAACCTACGATTTCGTATGTAATCACAATGGATGTTAACAGTAGCATACGATTTGTTTTTGGCTTTCCATTTTATAATTTCAAATTTCAACCTTGGACAATAGGAGAGGGGAGTTGGGTCTATTCTACTTCTTCATCGGGAGATAACAATACGCCAGGTGTTTATGATAAAACAACGGCAAAATCGAATTCAAGAGCCTTCACTATTGGTTTTGGGTATACGTTTTATTTTAACGGTAAAAAGTCCGAACCTTGGTTAGACAGCGAATAAATCTCAGGTTTGAATCACTCCGACATTGTATCTTTTCTCTATAGGCGCTTGATTCGCCATCGCAATTCCTAACGAAATAAATTCACGTGTTTTAGCCGGGTCAATGATGGCATCAATCCACAGTCTACTTGCCGCATAATAGGGTGAAATTTGCTCGTCGTACTTATTCTTAATCTTATTAAAGATTTCAGATTCTCGTTCAGGAGTAATTTCTTCCCCCTTTCCTTTTAAAGTGGCCACCTCAATTTGAAGTAGTGTTTTTGCCGCCGCTGCTCCCGACATTACGGCAATTTCAGCCGTCGGCCATCCAACGATTAATCGCGGATCGTAAGCCTTACCGCACATCGCGTAATTACCAGCACCGTATGAATTACCTAAAACAATGGAAAATTTCGGTACCACACTATTTGCCATGGCATTAACCATCTTTGCACCATCTTTTATTATTCCCCCGTGTTCGCTTTTTGATCCAACCATGAAACCCGTTACATCGTGTAGAAAGACAAGTGGAATATTCTTTTGATTACAATTCATGATAAATCGAGCAGCTTTATCCGCAGAATCAGAATAAATTACGCCACCGAATTGCATTTCTCCTTTAGCATTTTTTACGATTTCGCGATTGTTGGCTACAATACCTACACTCCAGCCTTCAATGCGTGCGTAAGCTGTGATAATAGATTTTCCATAAGTCGGTTTGTATTCGGTCCACTCTGATCCGTCGACGATACATTTCAATAATTCCTTCGTTTCGTATGGTTTTGAACGATCTGCGGGCATAAAACCGTAAGCTGTTTTAGGCTCAAATTGAGAAGCTACAGCCTCAATTCTGTCAAAACCGGCTTCAGCACGTTTTCCCAAGCGGCTAACCAAATCACGAATCGTCTCCAAGCATGTTTTATCATCTGGAACTTTATAGTCGCAAACTCCCGAAAGTTCAGTTTGTGTAGTAGCGCCACCTAAAGTCTCATTGTCAATTGATTCTCCTATGGCAGCCTTCACAAGATAAGATCCTGCCAAGAAGATTGTTCCAGTTTTATCCACGATAAGTGATTCGTCCGACATAATTGGCAAATAGGCCCCGCCCGCTACACAGCTTCCCATTACCGCTGCGATCTGAGGAATACCCTCTGAACTCATGATGGCGTTATTTCTAAAAATTCTACCAAAATTTTCTTTATCCGGAAAAATCTCGTCTTGCATCGGTAAATAAACACCGGCAGAGTCAACTAAATAAATAATAGGAATTTTATTTTCCATTGCAATTTCCTGTGCGCGCAAATTTTTCTTTCCAGTAATTGGAAACCATGCGCCGGCTTTTACAGTGGCATCATTTGCAACAACAATACAAATGCGTTTTTTAATATAACCAATAACTACTACAACCCCTCCTGAAGGACATCCACCGTGTTCTTTGTACATGCCAAAGCCAGTCAAAGCGCCAACTTCAAATCTAGGTGATCCTTCATCCAACAGTAATTCGATACGTTCGCGAGCAGTCATTTTGCCACTTTCGTGAAGTTTTTCAATTCTTTTTTTACCTCCG
>DORI01000030.1:0-937 GCA_003512365.1 Crocinitomicaceae bacterium
TGAGACTCTTCCCCATTAGGAAGAGCATACTTCGATTTATCATAATAATCGTAATTTCTTTTTACGGTACTGTTCATTATCATAAAGCAATTTCCTCCGTATCCCGAAAATCCATTGTCGTAACCATTGCCAATATAGTAGCGCGTGCCTCCTTCGATTGTGAGGTGGCTTAATGAAGCAACATATTTCGTTAATACCTGATAAGGAACTGTATTAAAATCATTGGCAGTTAAAAAAGTAGAAGAACTATCGTTTTCATTTTTAGGAAAATAGTAGCCTAATCTTGCATACATGGTTAATTCATTACTCCGTGGCAACTCTCCACCAATATGTAACCCGTAAAAATAATTGGGTTTACTGAATCCTTTCAAAAATCCTGTACCTCCGTTAATAGAAAACTGCGTTCTTGCAGTTGTTAAAACGAAAAAACTTAGACAAAGTAATAAATAGAATCTCATTTTGTATGATTTAAATAACAATTTTTATCGTAAGCTCCGGAAAAAAACCAGCGCTCTTTAAAAATTCAGCAGCAATCTATGTACCAACAAATTTAAACTTCTTTTTAATAATTTAGTCCAATCTTCCATAGTTTTTCGTTCGTTAATAATTAACCATTGATATAAACTACCAAATTCTTGTTAAATCTGTAAGATTTTTTGAGCATTGAAAATGATACGCAGTATTTTTATTCTATGTCTCAAGATTTTTGAATTCGCTAAAAGTCTTTTAATTTCTATTTCTGAAAAATTCGCAACTATTTCAATATTAAAATAAGAAAAAGCGTCTCTGAAAAATGTTCTTTTCTTTAAAATTATATCCCAAGTAAGTCCCGCCTGAAAAATTTGTAAACAAAACTTTCCGAAATGCACTTGGTCTCTGGAAACCTTTTTTCCGCATTCTGTGTCGTGGTTCAATCGGTGAATATTTGAGATGTCTA
>DORI01000030.1:960-6966 GCA_003512365.1 Crocinitomicaceae bacterium
CCTCGCTAACGTTCTTGGCTTATCAATTTTTTCGAATGAAGACCTTTCATCATTTTAAAATGAAGCTAGAGGAAAATTTCCCTTTCGAATCAGGTTTTTATAATTTTAATAATCTCACTTTACTTACTAACAATCACATAGACAGTGTTTTTTTCTTTGAAAAATTGACAAATTCAGAGAAAGAAGAAATTATGAGCCTAGTCTCGAACGATTTAAATACGGAAGTATTAACTGAAGAAGAAATTATTTCCACAAGTACTTCTACAAAAGGTATTGTTGTGGCAGATAATGTTTTATTTGTTTTGAGAAAAATAAATAAGCATTTTGAAATAGAAGATTCCTATAATCTTGAAAAAGAAGAGGTGACCTATAAGGATGTTTATTACAGTGATTATCAGAATTTAATCTACCTTGTGGGTGTTGATAGGTCAAGAAAAAATGCCGTGATAAATACTTTTCAGCCGAATATTAACGAAATAAAGACCGTTAAATCATGGAAGATCGTTAATTCTGAAATGTCTCCTTCTTCTATATGTATTGGAACAAAAGATAATTATGTTTACGTAATGAGTAACTCAGGATTTTTGAAAATACTCAATGAGAAATACGAAGATTTTAATACTACTTATACATCATTAATTGGGAAACAAGTGAAAATAAGATTTGAGAAGAATGGTAACATGCAAACACTAGTTGATTCTAAATTATTTAGGACCTATTGGGTAAAACTCCACCAGAATAAACAGCTAGACAAGTAATCTATTTCTTGCCATTGGACCTTCATTAAATAGTAAGTCCACCATTGATAGATTAGAAACAAACTCACTTGAAAAGCCTATTACTTGTTGATAAACGAAACCAATATTGATGTTCTTTTCAAGAAAATTTCTAGTTAGAGTATTTTCATTATTTAAAACGAATTCTGTTGTTTCTATCATTTCAATTTTGATATCTAGACTTTTACATATGAAATAGAGTAATTCTGAGTTTTTATCGATTAAAAATTGGTGATTTTTATTAATTATATAGTCGAGTTCTTGGAAATAGTCCTCAAAATAAGGTGAAGATGCGTATGCTGTTCTAATTGCTCTAGAATGAAGTGTTTGCCAATTCGAAGAATAATCAATTTCTACTTCCTTTGTTTTAAGCTTTTTTCCTTTTCCATGAACGACAGGTATACTCAATTGCTGAATACCATTAGAGGTTAAAATCTCGCATCGGTTTCTAAAGGTTTGTTTTTTATAACTTTCATTTATCTCCACATAAAAATGAGAACCTAAAAATTCTTGAAAATAGGAGATCGAAGGAAGGTAAGCAGTAGGAAGTGGCTGCAAATTATTCAATAAGTTTGAAAATCCTATCCCAACGCACTCCCTTGTACGGACTTTTTGAAAACCAGACGAGAGATGCTCTACCCACGATATGGTCTTCCGGTACAAAACCCCAAAAACGCGAATCTGCGGAACCATAGCGATTATCTCCCATCATCCAATAATAGTCCATTTCAACTGTGTAAGTAGTAGTTTTTTTTCCGTCAATGTAATATCCATCTTTTCTTTCTTCCAACGAATGACCTTCATATGCCGTAATAATTCTTCGGTAATACGGAATAGTTTTCGGAGTAAGTGTTACTACTTGACCTTCAAAAGGTATTTGAATACGCTCAAAATGCTCGCCATCATTGACAATATTAAAATCTTTCGGGAAAAAATCTAAATTTTTGATACGTTGGTAGTCCGTTTTTTTAGCTTTGTCGAATTTCTCATCAAGCACTTTTGTCATTCTATTTTTCAAACCAGGAAAATCTTCCACTAAACGTTGCTTTTCGTTTTCGGTGAGATTTAAAACATATTCTCTTACGAGGATACTTTCTTGATTTGATCGGAGTTCCATGTATTCTCTGTCTTCAATATCCATTCGAGTATGGCCTTGTTCATCGTTTTCTAAACCATAGGTCGCTTGTAAATCTGCAGGAGAAGGTAACATAAAGTCATCGCCCATTTTTACACGATATTTAAACGTTTGAAACTCAAAAATTTCCGAAGGCTGATCATTAATATACAATACTGCATTTTTAATTTCCATGAAATCTCCAGGTAATGCCACGCAGCGTTTGATATAGTTTTCTCTTTTGTCTACAGGTCGATAAATCAGTCCAAAATGCTCAATTAAGGTGTTTTCCATTCCATCCCATGCGACCTTGTCTTCTGCTAAACTTTTTCTTGCCTTTGCTGTCCAAGTTGGGTATTCTTTAATAAATCGAGAGGCATATTTTTGTAAAAGTAACTCGCGTGCTTCCATTGTATAATATTGAGCAACATAACCAGGTTTAGATTTTTCTTGTTGAGACTTTATAGCGTAAATTTCGTTTTCGAATTGATCTATAAAGAGACGTTTGGCCTCATTGATAACAATTCCGTGGTAATCATGTCCCATTAGTCCATTAGGCATTCTGGGATCAAAAACGGCTGTGTCTCCTGAGGGGTAATTAAACACTACCACATCGTTTCGTTCAATGTCACCAAATCCAGGCAATCGAAAATAACTTCCTTTTTCGAAGGTCGTGTACGACGGAATATTGATGAATGGAACGTTATTGTGAACGAGTGGGTGAGATAATGGTGTTACCGGAACTTTAGGGCCGTATGCCAATTTATTTACAAACAAGAAGTCTCCAACTAATAAAGTTTTTTCCATTGAACCGGTGGGAATTTGAAAAGGCTCAAAAACATAAGTTCTAATGATTCCTGCGGCAATTAAAGCAAATAATATGGAATCCCCCCATTCTTTAACCCGCGATTTTTCACCTGGCTTGTCGCGCGAAACAGCATCTAAAATTGTTGTAATGAGATGGCCAATAACAGGAATACATAAGAATAAAACGATATGATCTCCCCATTTTCGGTCTTCCACTTCTTTTGTGTTTGCCCAATTTGTTTCTTTTCCATAGGTAGTATTTTCTTTGCTGATTTTCCAATAAAGGTAATATGGAAATAAAATACCTTGTAATGTATCAGTGAATGAATATTTCCCAAATCTTCTCAGCAAGGTAACATTCGCTACCATCATCATCACTAGGTGTACACCAGGAAATATTAGCAATAAACTCCAATAAGGCTTTCCAAGAGTAAATTTATATAGTACAAAATAGTTATATCCTGGAACGAGTGCTTCCCATTTTTCTCTTCCAGCAAGTGGGAAAATTTTCCACCATTGTGAAAGATATGGGTTAACGAACAGAATAATTAAATAAAAATAAATAAATGGCATGGGTTATAAATTTAAGACATCGTTCATGGTAAATATACCTTTTTTATTTTTTAAAAACTCAGCTGCAATAACAGCACCGAGTGCAAAACCTTTTCTGTTTTTTGCTTCGTGTTTTAATTCTATAAAATCAATGTCAGATTCGTATTTGATAATGTGAGTACCAGGAACTTCAGGTAATCTTGTGGCTTTTACGGGAATGGTATCAAAATCACATGTTTCATCGCTTAGAAGTTTCCAATTTTTGTATGCATCGAGTTCATTGACTAAACCATCAGCCAGTGTTACAGCAGTACCACTTGGCGCATCTAGTTTTTGAACATGGTGAATTTCTTCAATGGAAACTATGTAATCTGACTGCTTGTTCATTAAGCGAGCAAGCAACTGGTTTAATTTAAAGAATATATTTACCCCTACACTAAAATTTGATGCGTATATCATGCTACCATCGTTGTTCAGTATAAAATTGTTTAGTTCTGGAAGTTCATTCAGCCAGGCTGTCGTACCAACCACAACTGGTGTTTTTGCATCGACGCAAGTTCTGATGTGAGAAGACGCTAATTTAGGTTGGGTAAATTCGATGGCGACATCTGCTTGTGAATTTATTAATTTTTCAATAGTTATCGGATTGCTAGAATTGAATATAGCGCAAATCTGATGTCCTCTCTCCGTTGCAATAATTTCAATTGCTTTGCCCATCTTACCGTAACCAATTAACGCGATTTTCATGAGGCAAAGATAACGATTATTACCTGAATTTAAAGTTAAGTCCTACACCTGCTTTGTTCTGAAACATGTAAGGCTGAACGTGAATACTTAGGTCGTCACTTACATCAAATTTGAGAAAGTGAGCTTCAACACCTGCGTCTATAACTTGAATTCCATAGATTGCAAGCGTTAAAAGAACAAATAAATCGCGATTATTAAGGTATTGCTTCTGTAACGCGATCAATCCAAAATTGTCGTAATTACTCCATTCAACTGCGGGTGGATTGCCATCTAATCTGTTATAATATTCCGTTTTGACATTGTTCTGAGCGCTGTGATTTAGGTAAATGAAATAACCGGCTGTTCCAAGACCTCCATAGATCAACGGGACTTTCCAATAAGCTGGTTTAATCTTTTTTTGAGATAAGCTGGCATTTCTAATTTGTCCTGCTCCTGGGATAAGCGCTGAATACATCATGCTTTTCTTATAGGGATGTTTTTCTTTTGAGGTAGAATCTGTTTGAGCAAATGAAGAAAATGAAATGCCAATTGCTAAAGAACAAACAATAACTAATCGATTCATTCGCTTTTTAGCAACGTAAGTAACTTAAGGTATTCTTTTTCATTTTTAAAATGAAGCACGAATTTTCCTTTTCCCTTCTCATTTTTGGCTAGTTCAACTTTTGAACGAAATCGATCACTGAGGTAATGCGCAATTGCTTCAAACTCTGAGTTTGTTGGATACTTACTGGTTTTTTTGACAGAAGACGTGTTGTTTTTTAATTGTGAAACTAGTTCTACGCTTCTTACAGAAAGTTCTTCTTCGATAATTTTTGTAAGCATTTCGAGCTGCTCTTCTTCAGTTGACATGGCAAGTAAGGCGCGTGCATGTCCCATGGTTATTTTTCTGTCGCGAACTGCTGCTTGTATGGCGGCGGGCAACTTTAACAACCTCAGGTGGTTCGCTACATCTGATCGCGATTTTGAAATTTTTGTACTCAGTTGCTCTTGCGTTAAATCACAATCATCGATTAATCGTTGATAGGAGAGTGCAACTTCAATGGCGTTCAAATTTTCACGTTGAATATTTTCAACAAGTGCCATTTCGAGCATAGCTTGGTCATTAGCAATTCGAATATAGCACGGAACCTCCGATAAACCCGCTTGAGCACTCGCTTTGAATCTTCTCTCACCGGAAATTAATTGATAGCGATCTCTACCCATTTTTCGTACGGTCAATGGTTGAATAATTCCGTGTTCGGCAATGGAAGCAGTTAATTGCTCGAGTGCATCTACCTCAAACGTTGTTCTCGGATTAAAAGGGTTTGCTTCAATTTGTTCAATTGGAATCATGGCAATTCCACCCACGGGGCTCTCCGTACTGGAGGTAATGTCTGTTCCTGAATTTTGTAAAAGTGCACCCAAACCTCGACCCAAAGCAGGATGCTTTTTTTGATTAGAGCTCATGGTCTATTTGGATGTTTTTTTCGTCGTTACCAATTTTTGTTAAGTTATTCTTCTGTAATAGTTCTCTTGCAAAGTTCAAGTAATTGATAGATCCTTTCGACCCAGCATCGTACATGATGATGGTGTTGCCATGACTCGAAGCCTCACTCAAAGTAGTGTTTCTATGTATCACAGTATCAAAAACTAATTCTTGGAAATGCGTTTTTACCTCTTCAACCACCTGATTGGCTAAGCGAAGTCTTGTGTCGTACATAGTTAAAAGCATACCTTCAATTTCCAATTCTGGATTTAATCTGCCTTGTACTATTTTAATTGTATTTAAAAGTTTTGTCAAACCTTCTAAAGCAAAATACTCACATTGTACAGNNACCCAATGAAGGCGAACAGTCAATCAGAATGAAATCATAAGCATCCTTAATTTTTTCTAGTGCTTGTTTAAGTAAATACTCCCGTTGAGGCAAATTAATCATCTCAAGTTCTGCGCCTACAAGATCAATGTGGGAAGGAAGAATGTCTAGATTAGGACTTTGTGTGGTCAGAATGACATCTTTTGGATGAACACCA
>DORI01000026.1 GCA_003512365.1 Crocinitomicaceae bacterium
TAAGCGAGGGATTAACTACGTTGCTGCTAACGCGGTACAAATCCTTCGAAGCTAGGGGTAATTTGTCGATACAGAATATTACATTATCATTACAAACAGAAACCTTGGTTAAATCAATCCAAATTGTTACTTAACCTGGAAAAACGGTATTTCCCGAGGGTTTATTAATTCGTCCCGTAAATCGAAATTATCTAACCTCAAATATCAACCCTTTATTTCGTGTAATCCCAATATTTACAAGGGTCTTAGAGAGGTGTAAAACAAAAAAAAGTCGTCAATAATGGCGACTTTTTTTCTAGTAGCGGGAACACGAATATCCTTCATTTAATTTCGGATGGAAGTAATTGGAGGGCTTAACAAGGAAAAGCTCAGACCGCTTCGCGTTCCTCCATTGTAAATTCCCATTTGCTTTTGAAAGTAAACTTTTAGCGCTTCCGGAAATGCAAAAAGCCAGTCAAATTTTGACTGGCTTTTCCTTGTATAGAGGAGTATCGAATTATCGAACCTTGACGATATCTCCGATATGTCAAGCCAACGCCTAATTTGGGAGGGGTTGGGGGAAATTGAATCGGTTATTAAGAAGGTACCTTGATCCGTAAATGTTCCTGTTCTGGGGGCTTATCCATTTAGTTGTCTTCCAGAATTTTCAATAGACGTTGGTTTAAATACAATTTTTCTTTTCCAACTTTTATTGATTTCAAAAATCCGTTTTCTTCTAAGGTCATCAAATAATTCCCAACTGTTTTAGGGTTTCCGATATTTTCATCAATCAAATGTTGGCGTTTAGTATAAGGCAAGCGAAATAATATCTCCACCAAATCTTTCGAATAAATTTTGGGGAGTTTTACTTTGATTTCATCTGCCGTCTTTGTCATGGTGTCTACAATTTTATTCAATCGCTCTTTACCTTTGGTTGAAGTTTCTTCTATCATATCTAACATATACAAAATGTAATTTTCCCAGTCGTTGTTTTCGGTTACATCCCGCAAACGCTTGTAATAATCCGCTTTGTTTTTTATGATGTATTCACTCAAATAAATTGCTGGTGTATCGAGCAGGCCAGAAAGTTTGAGATACAACAACAATAATATTCTTCCTGTTCTTCCATTACCGTCAGAAAATGGATGAATTGCTTCAAATTGATAGTGCATTAAAGCCATTTTAATAAGAGGGTCAATTGTTTGAAATCCTTCTTTATCGATAGCAGGTTCGTTGATGAACTTTTCTAAGTTTGCCAGCTTCTCACGAATAATAGCTTCACCGATTGGTGGTGTGTAAATTACTTCGCCTTTGGAGTTGCTTAAGATTGTTCCTGGCGTATTGCGTATAGCAGCCGTATTCTGTTTTATACACTGAACAATACTTATACAAAGGTTTGTTGTGATAAATGGTTTCTTTTTTATTTCTTCCAACCCAAGCCATAGCGCTTCTTTGTAACTCAATACTTCTTTAGTGGATGAATTTTCCACTTTTTTGTCGGCAACTAATGATTTATAAAGTTCATCGTTTGTTGTAATAATGTTTTCTACTTCCGAACTTGCTTTTGCTTCTTGCAAATAAATCGTGTCTAAAAACAAGGTCGGATTTGGCAAATTCATCAAGGTTCCGTTCAGATGAGCCAATGCTCTACCTGCAGAAATGGTTTTGCGTAGAATGCTTTTCGTTTCAATGTCTGCCTTTGGAGGCAGCAACGGTAAGTCGTTGTATGGTATTTCTCTTTTGAATTTGCTCATTTTTCTTAAGTGTAAATTTTACGCTCGTAATTAATACAAGGGTAAAAATAATAAAAAAATACTCTCGTAGGATAAATACGGGTAATTTTTACTCTTGTTTGTTTTTTATCTGTTTTGAATAATCATGAATTGTATTAAATGAGAATATGGCTCATTTCACTTCTGATGGACTTAAATGGGGGCTTAATAAGGAAATGCTCAGACCACGAAGCGTTCTTCCTTTTTACATTCCCATCTGCTTTTGAAAGTAAACTTTCAGCGCTTCCGGAAATGCAAAAAGCCAGTCAAATTTGACTGGCTTTTCCTTGTAGAGAGGAGTATCGAATTATCGAACCTAGTTTATATTGGATTGATAAAAATTGAATCAATTTACTAACCTGAAAGACTAAAGTTAATCTAGGTTTTTAAAATCAATCCAAAAATCATCTGTCAGATAAAATACTGTATCGATAAAATAAAGAAGACCGTCCTTGGTTAGCACATTTTCATCGTGAAGATCCTCTAGAATCAATCCTAATTCTTGATGGAAATAGTCGTTATTTCTAGTGTTTATGAATCCATTACTAAGAAGAAATTCGCTAATATGATGAAGATTTGTTGTGGAAGTCACTTCTACAAAGGGTTGTTCAACTATAGCAAATAAATGGCCGTTTTCACGGAGAAAGCCAATTAATTGATAGGCCGTATCCTCAAAAAAAGTATTGTGCAAGAGCAGGTTATGGAAATAATCTTCCCAAGAATTGTAATAAATAGAATCGTTTAACTTGAGTACAGTTTTTTGGTCATTTAAGTACACCTTCTGTTCGGCACCTTCGCTAACGTATTTATCGACATCAATATGGTTAATCCAAAATTGAGTTGCAGAAATATACGTTTCTAACTCCTGCCTTTCTTGCTCTTTGTAGAACTTTGTTCCTTTAAGCGCTGTGCTTGTTCTCTGGCTTTCTCTAAGGTGGTTGGCGATTGCTTGGATAACTTTTCCATGCCTAACTTCGCTCTTTCCTGAAATGATTGCATAAAGGTGATTTTTAAATGAATTTGACATTCAATCAAAGTTACGAAAAAAACGGAAAAAGTTATAGGGTCAGTTTACGGCATAAAAAAACCTAAGCCAAATGACTCAGGTTTTTATAGTAGAGAGGAGTATCGAATTATCGAACCTGATTTGGGAGGGGTTGGGGGAGTTGGATCGACTTGAGTTGGGATATTGAGAAACCTGTAAGGTTATTTATAAAAAAATAAATTAACAGTTTGCGGCTTTGCGAAGGTAGGGTTTTTACTACCAAACTTTCTTGCGAAGCCGTATGTTCAAATTTACGAAAATCTGTCAAACGGAGAACGTCAGCCCCGCTTGCGCTAAGCCGCTGTTATGTGCTGCCCTTATTTCCATTCTTGTTATTGCTTTATTAGTTTTATTGTTTGTTTTCCGCCTTGATTAAATATTTTTAGAAAATAAATCCCACTAACTAAGTCTGAAAAGTCTTGTTTGTCAATATTTTTTCCAGACCAAACTGTTTGCCCTATTGAGTTTGATAGTTGGTAAGTTTCTAATCCTGTAGCATTTACAATGTTTATTTTTTCTGAAAATGGATTAGGAAATAATACTAATGAATTATTAATTACTTCTTCAATTCCGGTAACAGTAGCAAATGGGTTTGTCAACCTATCTAAAGTTGTTATTACTGTTGGTTTATTAGCTTTATATGCGTGGTCTCTCAAAACATAAATATTATTTCCTTCAAACGTAATTGCTCTTGCAAAAATTCTTTCTTTCGTTTGGTCGAATTGGTATATAGTATCTATTCCGCCATTAAAGTCCAGTAAGGCAACTACCATATCGTCACTTGCTTGAGTTCCCAAGCTGTTATTGTTGGCATTAACAAAATTTCCATTGGTATAAAATAGTACACCGATGCCGTTAGAATATAAAGCGATACTTTCGCCTGATTGCCCTTCAGTTGGTCCTAATTGTTTTATCCAAACAATATTTTTCGTTGTTTTATCTATTCGGGCAGCATACACTTGCGGTTTTGTTGGATTTCCGCTGCCGGAACCCATTTGACCAATGGTCATTCCTGTAATAAAAATATCTCCACTAATTGGCTCAACCACCAAATCAAATGCTAAATCGTTCTCGTTTGAGCCATATTGTTTACTATTTACTAAAGTGCAATTAGCAGTAATTTCTGAAATAAATATATCCCCTGAACCAAATGGACTGCCTGTGCTTCCTACTTGTCCTTCTGTATCTCCAAACAATAAAACATTGCCATTGGTCAGCGTTCTGCTTGCAAAAACTCTGTCATCCACATTACTGCCAAATTGCAAGGTGTTTGTAATTGTTCCGCTCGTTGAAATCCGAACAGCAAAGGCTTCTAATCCCTGACCAGAAGAAAATGTTGGGAAATTTCCTTCGGTAAACCCTGTTGCCATTAAAGAACCATCGTTTAAGAAAGAAATCCCATATCCATAATCTATTCCATTGCTTGTTCCAAATGCAGTTCTATTTTGCAATATGCCACTACTATTCAATTTTACTACAATAACACTATCTTGATTTTTTAAAGCTCCTCCACAACTCCCAATACCTGAAATTCCAAAATTAGGGTCTGCGGTTATGGTGCGTAAATATTCATTA
The DNA here is from genome assembly GCA_003512365.1 of Crocinitomicaceae bacterium. GTDB lineage: Bacteria > Bacteroidota > Bacteroidia > Flavobacteriales_D > Crocinitomicaceae > UBA952. The sequence goes on from DORI01000026.1 coordinate 4,372, forward strand.
TCTCCACTCAACCAAGTCCATTGTAATACATCATTTTGATATGATTTAACTACAGTTTTCTTTATAATGTGGTCATACCAACACGTAATGATGTTGTTCCCGAGTGTAACCATTGATTCAGCACCAGTAAGGTTGGTTGTGCTATCAACTGTAAAATCTAAATTTCCAATAGTACAATTATCAGGGGTATAGTTTACCGTTTGATTAGTACCTCCTGTTGGTGGAATATATTGCCTTATGCCTTCTACTTTTAATTGCCCACCAGAATTTGCTTCAACAATAATATAATAACTCCCTCTTATTGGTGCTCTAAAGTCAATAGAATCGCCTTGAGTTAAATACCTTCCTTGATAATCAAGTAAGGTTAGTTTTGGGGCAGCTCCTGTATAATTTATGGGTTTAATTTTAAATCTTTCCCCTCGCAGCAGTTGGTAAATAGGATACATACGAGTGCCATTTGCCATAGGTCTGTTTCCTTCAAATAGCGTAGAGCCTTGTTGATAAACCGGAATTGTATCCTTGAAAATTGTGGCATTTGATAAGTTTGCGGTAAGGATAATTTGGCTTGACGCCACGTTATAAAAAACCAATCCGTTTGATGTTATAGGTGTGGTAATACTTGCACCTGTGCCAGAAATTGTCCAAGTAGCCGTTACCCCTGAAGGCAGGTCTATTCTTGAGTATTGCCCGGTAGAATTTGCTAATATGGCAACCGGACCATTGTATAAAACAGATTGGGCTAACACTCCGAAAATAGGGAGAAAGAAAATTATAACTGATAATAGTTTCTTCATGACTTTAATCCTTGATGAATCTACAATTCGTTGATTTGCCTGTTTTATCCGTCAATTGCAGAAAATAAATGCCCGGATTTAGTGCGGAAACATCAATCTGTTTTTGATTTTTTCCGGTCATCAATAGTTGACCTGTGGTGTTGTACAATACAAAAGTTACATCTGAAACAATATCACTTTGGAGGTTAATGATATTTTGAGCTGGATTTGGGTAAATTAAGTAGTTAGTTGTGTTTGGTGAAATTTCATTTACGCTCAAAGGAAAACTACCTAAACCAGAACTACACTTATGTAAAGCAACTGGATGAACATTTCCATTTTGTTTGTATTCGTAATAATAAATATACGCTTCTGTGGGGGTAATAAATACTTCTGGGTCTAAACGCAATGCAACTCTGTTGTCACTCACTTTTCTGAACAATGGATTAGTTTGTTCCAAACCTACAACCCACACATCTGCAGGTAGTGAATTGTTTTGAGAACCAGGTACAAATTGTTGATTGGCTGCACAAACAAATAGGTAAGACTTGTTCTGAAAAACAAAGGGTTCAGCGGAAAAATAAAAATGATAAGAAGTATCGGGCAAAACAATATCGTACTGAGGTACAAAAACATTTGAAACTTCCTTGTATAGACGAAGCAGATTGTTGTTCACAGTGCAAAAAAGCAACCGACTACCACCAAAATCAGGGGCAGTAAATATGAAAGCATCAGTTTTATTTCCTGCGTCAAATGTGAGTTGCGTTAAATTTGAAGTTGCCAAATCGTAACGAAATATTTGTGTAAATCCCCCAGCCGTATCATTTGTAATAAGTGCCTGTTCTCCATCTATAAATCTCGGACCACTTGAACTATTTGCAGCATATGGAACCGGATTATCGGTAACCGGATTTACTGCCTGACTATAATTTATCGTAAAATTTAGTATGTTATTGCCTTTTGCATAAATCAAGTTGGTAACAGCGTCAGTAGGTGTTTTACTGCAAAGTACTGCAAATCTTTTACCCGAAAGCGAAGAACTTAAATCTGTAACTCCATAGCTTGTTCCGTTCCAGCTTGCTTTGCCTATGCTTCTATTAGTGCCAGTTTGCTTTGTATAAAAAACATCTGCCCCCCCAATTCTATAGCCCCATTCAGGACCGTTAATAGATTGAGTTATCGGAGCTAAACTCACATCAAATAAAAAATCTTTTCCAGAGGCTGAAACCAAATTGCCGGTTAAGCTATCCATAAGCCCTACAAATCCATCATTGTTTTCATCTTGAAAACAAATGCGGTTTCCTTGTTGCCAAAATTCGAAATCTAAATAACTGGCAGTGGTATCACCGATACGAATGTCCTGCACGCTGAATTGAGCCTGTGCATTTATGGTGATTGATATTAGAAAGAAAAAAGATAAATATGTTTTCATGGTTAATTTATCTTTTAATTAGTTTTAATGTCTGTTGAACATTTTGGTTTGAAATATTCAGGAAGTAAAGACCTGAAGTCAAGTTTGAAAAATCTTGTTGGTCAATATTTCTACCTGCCCAAACTGTTTGCCCTATTGAGTTTGATAGTTGGTAGGTTTCTAATCCAGTAGCATTTATAATGTTTATTTTTTCTGAAAATGGATTAGAAAAAACTGATAATTTCAATTCTTGTTGTTGGTCATTTATACCCAAAGGATTGCAAGGAATTACAAGCGGAGTTTCACATCTATGGAGATTGTAATTTCCTAATCCAGTAGGCTTTCCGTAATAGAAAATCCAAACCTTATTATTACCAATTACATACTCCGGGTCAACCGCTACATCACCATCAAAATCGCTTATTTTGATATGCAAGGTATCTCCAAAAATGCTCAACAAATAAATTTCCCCAGCCGTTGATCCGGGAATACCGCCACCACTATAAACCTGATATGCTCCGTAGGTTTTGTTTCCACAAATAGTAAATGGCTCAAAAGAAGTTAAAGTTGTTGGAACAATTGATGTTGGCGAAGTGTGCAGTTGAACTTGTGTAAAATATGTCCCTGTCCTTTGATAGATAGCAACCTTTTGTGCTGCCTTGCTGCTAAACATAAAGGTGTCATTTGGAAATTGAGGAAGCCGAAATGGTAAGTCATCAACGTGGTGATTAAAAATACTTGAAGGAATATCGTTTGTAACTTGAGTTGATGTTTGCGTTTGTCCGTTCCAAAATTTTATATCAAAATAGGGTTGATTTGTAAATGGTCTGAAGGGATAAGCCAATTGTTCGGATTGTGCCAACCATCTTGGGAAAGTAAGTTCATACGCTGAACCAGATGTGTTTTTCTTTTCTGCATTAATGAAAATTCTGTTAGCTGGATTGTCTGAGCGAAACACAAAAAGACTGTCTAAACCTGTCGACACCGGGTTTTTTTTGACATAGTTTACCCAAAAATAATTTTTGGTGCTGTCACTATTCACATTCAATAAAGATTTGTCGTCATTATTTACCGTTCCCAAATCGTATTGAGTTAAGGTATTAAAAGCAGTTCTACGGATATATTTAATGTGTCCGTTTTTGTTTTTGATGAGAAAGAATTTACTTACGTTGTCTTGACCCCAATAAGGCCAGCCTTGCCCTTGAATGGTGTCAATGGCTTGTTTAGTGGCGAAGTTCGGAAGTCCTGTGTTTAAGTCAAGGTCGGCATACCAAACTTTTGCTTGTCCACCGCCTAAATTTTCACACCATACCATTGAACGGCTGTCGTCTGAAAATTCAACTTGGAAAACGTTATTAGCGATAATGGTATCATTAGGTATAAAAGTTTGTGCTTTTGTAGTTATACTAAATACTGTCAAAGCGAAAATTGTAATAACTTTTGTCATAATTTATTTTTTTATGTTAAGTGTCCTACTTTGACTACAAAAATGTCCAAAGGTATAATATAGATGCTAAACTTTCTCGTGTGGTTGGTTTGGCAAAATAAAATGTTCTGCAATTTGTGTCGGCTTGTGGGTGGCTTTGCAGCTCTTTTTATTTTGCGAAGGTTTGGCATTTTGTCGATCGTGTCGTCTCTAAGAGTTGCACATAACTTATTGCTAAACGCCAAAGGTCAACTTGATTCAAAATTACAATTTATTCTGAACGTGTTTTGTAGTTAGAAAATTCGTTTTCAAATACGAACTTATCGAACATAAAGTATTAACCCCTTTTTTCGTGTAATCCCATTATTTACAAGGGTCTTGAAGAGGTGTAAAACAAAAAAAGTCGCCACTGCTGACGACTTTTCTCTTTTAGTAGCGGGGACACGACTCGAACGTGCGACCTTCGGGTTATGAGCCCGAC
>DORI01000143.1:0-2189 GCA_003512365.1 Crocinitomicaceae bacterium
CTATTATTATAGAGCTTTAGATTCAAAATGTTCTCTTCAAAATGATATATGGGATTGATTGTTAAATTGTGAACGATTAAAAAAGGTTGTTGCAGAAGTTGAAACCAAGAGTTTAAAGGGATTTTACCCGCGCCTTTGGATAAAGAAGAAGAAGTTTGTGCACCTAGTTGCTTGAATAATTGAGTCTCCTGAATATCATCAATACAAGATAACCTAACTTTCCCATTCGATTCCGTTCTTTCCACGACATCGTAATATCGGTTATTCAATTTAAATTCATTGCTTTTAATCCATTGCAAAGACTTTTCTTGATCAGGTGTAAAATAAAAGAGTTTTCGATGATTTTCTGGAACGGCTTTTTTAAGAGCTGTTTTTATTTCTTTTTTAACGTAATAATGTGAAATCTCGAAATAGGTAAAAAATCCTATTAATTGCCAAAGCATCAATGCAAAAAAACCAATAGAAACTATTCGATGCACACACAAATTTACTACTTTTAATTGAATAATAATGCTCTCTTCAATATCACAATTTCAAAGTAAAAAGCATTACCGTTATCTTCTTTGTAAGGGCACTACGGATTTTGCTCAAAAAAAGCTTTTAATAGCCTTGCACGGGTATGGTCAACTCATCCCCTATTTTGCAAAGAAATTTGATGGAATGGAAAAACACACATCACTACTTTTTCCAGAAGGAATGCATCGTTTTTATATAAATGGAACTTCAGGTCGCGTTGGAGCCTCTTGGATGACACATGAGGAAAGGTTAATTGATATTGAGGACAACTTGAGTTGGTTGACTGAATTAATAGATTACATTAATTCTCAATACGATTTTAACGAGATAACACTTTTAGGATTCTCGCAAGGAGGAGCAACTGCTGCGCGATGGTACTTTAAACATCAATCGTATTTTCAGCGATTAATTATGTGGGCGTCCGTTTTTCCTCCAGACATAGAACAAATTGAAAAAGAAGTAAATACTGGCATTTTTGTTGTTGGAAACGAGGATCCTTATTTTAAAGATAATATGGATGTCACATGTGAATTTTACCGTTCAAATAAATATGAAATTATTAGGTTTTCTGGTGCTCATGACATTCATTTACCAACACTTAACTTGCTTTACAATGAAAAATAGAAAAATAAATAATGTAGCTCTTTTTGTTCTCTTAGCTTGCACAAGTTGCGGCCAAAAACAAAGCGATAAGAATTTAAAAGAAGATCAGGCAATAGCCAAAACTAAATTATCTGATAATGAGTCAGAAAATAAATCATCAAAAGATATAATCGACACTTCTGGCATGACACTCCAGAAAAGGATTAATGTTCCTGATGGATTTATGCGAACGGAAGCATTGGAAACATCATTCACTAGTCATTTAAGAAATTTGCCCTTAAAAAGACATGGTTCATTGGTACGAACGCACAATGGTCAATATAAGGCTAACGATAATGTCTACGATGCTGTGATTGATTTACCAATTGGAAAAAGGGATTTACATCAATGTGCGGATGCTATCATGAGGTTAAGAGCGGAATGGTTATGGAAAAACAAAAGATATTCTGAAATTCATTTCAACTTCACCAGTGGCTGGAGGTGCGATTACAGTGAGTGGATGAAAGGAAAACGTGTTAAATTAATAAACGGGAAACCAACCTGGATTCAATCCAAACCGGCCTCTAATACACCTCAAGATTTGTGGTCTTATTTGGAACTTATTTTCACTTATGCTGGAACCCTATCTTTGTCGAAGGAATTAGTAAAAATACCACTTTCTCAAATGGAAGTAGGAGATGTTTTTATTAAAGGAGGATCACCGGGTCACGCCGTGTTAATTTCAGACATGGCCGTTAACACATCAACAGGAGAAAAGATTTTTCTTCTCATGCAGAGTTATATGCCCGCACAAGAAATTCAGTTATTAAAAAATAATGATAATTCTAAATTGAGTCCTTGGTATAGCGAAAAACAAGCAACGATGCTTTCTACTCCCGAATGGGATTTCACAGGAAATCAATTGATGCGGTTTAAGTAAAAAAAAAGCCACTAATTAAAGTAGCTTTTTTCGATTATCTAGAAAACATTATAAATTTTCAATGACCATTGCGGAAGCACCGCCGCCGCCGTTACAAATTCCTGATGCACCAATTTTAGCATTTCGTTGCTTTAATACATGTATTAAGGTA
>DORI01000143.1:2194-3038 GCA_003512365.1 Crocinitomicaceae bacterium
TGTTTTGACTTGGCGAACATGGGCCAAAATGTCGGCAGGAATTGCAAAGTGCTCTTCAGGGTTTAATCCAAGAATTTTAATATTTGCAAGGCCTACAACCGAAAACGCTTGATTCAATTCCCAATAATCTACATCACTTGTTTTTAATCCTGCCTTATCCAATGCTTTGGGAATAGCCAAAGATGGAGCAGTTGTAAACCATTCCGGAGCTTGGGCTGCATCCGCATAACTCACAATTTTGGCAATTGGTTTTAAACCATACTTAGCAACAGCCTCTGCAGAAGCCAATACGAGTGCCGAAGCTCCATCGTTTAAGGTTGATGCATTTGCCGCAGTTATTGTTCCTTCTTTATCAAAGGCCGGTTTTAAACTCGGAATTTTATCTAAAAACACATTTTTATATTCTTCATCCTCTGAAACTAAGATTGGGTCTCCTTTTCGTTGTGGAACGGGTACCGGAACAATTTCGTCGTTAAATCTTCCTTCTTTCCAAGCTTCAGCTGCTCTTGTATAAGAAGTTATTGCGAAATTATCTTGATCTTCTCGAGAAATATTATATTCTTTGGCGCACAATTCAGCACAATTACCCATAGGAACCTTATTGTACACGTCCAATAAGCCATCTTTTGTGATGCCGTCTAACATGGTAATGTTGCCAAATTTAGTTCCGTTTCTTCCACTCACATAATGAGGAGTTTGTGACATACTTTCCATTCCACCGACTACAACCACATGATTGTCACCAGCAAGGATTGTTTGAGCACCAAGCATAATTGATTTCATCCCCGACGCACATACTTTATTCACGGTTGTACAAGGTACATGTTGTCCGAGACCAGCCCCA
>DORI01000143.1:3057-7139 GCA_003512365.1 Crocinitomicaceae bacterium
TATAGCCTCGTTAGAAACTCCAGCTCGTTCTACAGCACCTTTAATCGCCACTGATCCTAATTCTGTTGCTGAAATTGAAGACAAAGAGCCCATAAAGGATCCCATTGGTGTTCTAACAGCAGAAACAATAAAAACTTCTTTTGACATTTACATTTGTTTTGGATTGCGAAGATACATAAACTAGCGAAATCATTCTTTCAGAAGGATTGTTAATTATTCTTTTCTTTCTTATCATTCAGTTTTAAACTGATGAAATGTGATTAACTTTGGAACTTATGAAAATCATTAGTGAATTTTCTCTTTGGGTCATCTTACCACTAGCTATATTCGCTTTAGCGATCAGTATTTTTTTTTACAGAAAGACTGATTGGTTAAAAACTGCTAGTAATTGGAAGAAATTTTTTTTAATCGGATTAAGGTCGATTTCCATTTTCTTGGTGTTGATTTTATTATTGGGCCTTACATTTCAGTTTTCAAACACAAAAGAAGAAAAACCCATTTTTTTGGTTTTAATTGACAATTCTTTGTCGATGAAAAACTACAAGGATAGCACCGAACTTAGTCAACAAGTAACTAGTTTTATAAATTCATTGCGCGTAAAACATGGGGATTCGTTTGATTACGACATCATCACATGTGGTTCTAGCGTTGGGAATGAAACATATAATTTTAGCGATAAAAAATCAAATCTTGAGGCAGGTTTCAGCCACATTAATTCTCAGTACTATAATAGAAACATTGGAGGTATTGCCTTTATTTCTGACGGGAATTTTAATGAAGGCTCAAGTCCAATTTATGCAGCAGAAAAAATAAGTCTAACCCCTATTTTTAGTCTGGCCGTAGGAGACACAACTCCTAAAAGAGATCAAATGATAAAACATGTTTCAGTAAACGATGTCGCATTTCTTTCAAATGATTTTCCTGTTGAAGTTGATATTTCTTCTTTTCAATTTCAAGGAAAGTCAGCACAGGTTTCTATTTATCAAAACGAAAAAAAACTAGCGAGTCAAGCTGTTTCCTATGGTTCCGAACGCAGCGACTATAAACAAGTAAAGTTTTTAATTCCAGCTACCAAGATTGGTTTCCAACGGTATACAGTAGAAATTAGTCCCTTAGATGGTGAATATACCCTGAGGAACAATAAAAAAGCTTTCTATGTGGAAATAATGGACACGCGAAGTAAAGTTGTCATATTATCTCATGCCCCACATCCAGATATTTCAGCCATTAAAAATGCTCTTGAAACAAATGATAAGCTAGAGGTGGTGGTCAAAACATTTTCCAGTTGGGATAAAAATCTGGATAAAGTAGATTTAGTTATTATCCATGAGCCTGGTGTAAACTATTCCAATAACATACATAGCTTAATTTCGAATAAAGGAATTCCACAATTGTTTATTATTGGCCCAAATTCTTCTACTACTGCCTTAAATTCCCTTTCTCTCGGCGTGTCGTTTGAAAACACAAATCAAACTGATGACATCCAAGGTCAACTTAATAATTCCTTTAACTCTTTTGAACTAACTGATGGAATTAAAACAGCTATTGATTTTTTTCCTCCATTAAAGTCGAAATTTGGCGGTATAAAAACGGGCGGTAATGCAGAAACTTTAGTTTTTCAGCGCATTGGTCAAGTTGTAAAACAAGAACCATTGATATTCTTTAAACAGCAAAAGCAAAATAGAAATGGTTTTATCTTCGGAGAAGGAATATGGAGATGGAAGCTAAATGAATATTTACGATCTGGATCTCATGACAACGTAAACGAACTGATTTCGAAAATTTCGAATTATTTAATGGTGAAGCAAGAAGGAATGGGGTTACGTGTGACACTAAACAAACGGTTTACAACCGATGAATCTATCATTTTTAATGCCTCATTTTACAATGCAAGCTTGGAATCAATTGTTTCTCCGCGCGTTGGCTTAACCTTGACTGATCAATCAGGGAAGAAATATGAGTCGCAGTTTGGAGTAAATGGGAATGGATATAAACTCGATTATGGACGTCTAGCAGCTGGACAATATAATTGGGAAGCTTCTTGCGTGTTCAATGGAAAAACGTATCGAAAAACTGGAAATTTTCTCGTAGAGGAAATCGATTTAGAAAAAACGGAGACTATAGCAAATCACCAACTTCTAAAGCAATTATCCAATCAATCCAATGGTAAATTTTATGCGCTAAAAGACTATGAGAACTTTGTCGAAGAGTTAAATAAAAGAGATGATATTGTGGTGTTAACAAGAGAGGAACTATCGTTCAAAGATTTAATTCATTTAATTCCTTTGTTAATTCTTCTTGCTGTATTTTTTGCAACAGAATGGTTTGTGCGAAGGTGGTCCGGTTCTTACTAGAGAATTTCTAAATTGACCATAGTTTCCGGATTAAATATTTGATGGGTTTAGGGTAATTAATTCGCGTATATTGATAATAGATTTCATTTTTAGCACCGAATTTTCGATTAAAATGCCCTCTTCCTGAAGAATTAGAACCATGAAAATCATATACTTTGAATTGCCCGTGGTATCTTTTTATCGCCTCAATATGCAATATGACCATGGCGCTTTTTTTCTTTCCTTCGCTTGATACAGCGCCTTTGAAATCTATAACAGAAAATTTATCAAATACAAAAAAAGAAGTAGCCAAAACCTTTTCATTTTCTTCTTTAATTGCTAAAATTTCTCCTAACCCCCTAGAATGAAAAAAACTTATCAAATACTTGAATTTTTCAAACAATTCAGGCTTCATTTTATTGAAAAACTTATTGTTTTTATTTAGAAAATCAAAATAATGTGACAACGAGATATCATTATGTATTGAAAAATTGTTAGAGTTTTTGGAAATTCTTTTAATATTGATAGTAAAACCTTCAAATATTTCATTCAAATCAATATCAAGGTTTAATTTCTGGCATTTCATTTCTCTTACATCCCAGTTACGAGGTAAGTCATGTCGAAGTTTGTCGAGGTTAAATTGACATATTTTAGGAAAGAAGCTATTCCATAATTTAGTATCTAACTGCTCATAACCTGAAATCTTGAGTGTTAAAAAAGGTTGTAATGAATATGTAAATCCTATCTTTTTTTTAAAAAAAACGGGCAGGTTTTCAATTGTTTCATACTGTTCAATACTCCAATTCGGCTCAATAATATCCAGAACTTCAGAACTCATAAAAATAGAATACGCTAAGGATTCAACCTTTTTGTCCCAATTCAACCTTGCACTATTTTCAAACATATTGATAAAAAGATTTTTAAAGAACTATAAATTTCATTTGAAGCAATAAAAATAAAAATAATTTATAAAGTAGAAACAATATGGTATTAAAATTGTAAATTGGCGTAAAATTTAAAAATTTTAAAAGAACTGCACATGAAAAAAATAACTGCTCTATTTATCGGAGTTTTAATTTCAGGATCAATTTTGGCTCAAACTGAAAAGTCAGTAGCTGACAGAGCGAAAGTTCAAACAGAAAAAATGTCTGAAGAATTAAAATTAACAGCGGATCAAAAATCAAAGATTTATGAAATCAATCTAGGAGTTAATCAAAAAATTGATGGATTAAAAACTTCTGGACTTTCTGAAGAAGAGAAGAAAAAAGCCATGCATCACAACAATGAAGCTAGAAAAGAGATGATCAAAGCAGTTCTTACTAAAGAGCAAAACGACATTCTCGAAAAAAAGATGGTAGAAAGAAAAGAAATGCGTCAACAAATTAGAAAAGAAGTTCGAAAAGAAATTAAAAAAAGCGATAAAAATAAGTCCGAATAATTTCTTAAGCTGAATAATAATTTGAAAGGTCACAGAAATGTGACCTTTATTTTTTTGTATCCAACATGAATTCTGAGGTTTTATGGAAAACTAAATCAGGGTAATCCTGTTCAGCCATATTCAAGAGAAAAGTTGTTTCCGCAAGAAATACAAGATGTCCATCTTTATCTTCCGCTATGTAATTTGACTTAGCTCTTTTAAATGAATTTAATTGCTCCTCGTTATCACTTGTAATCCAACAAGCTTTGAAATAATTTCTTGGAACAAAGCGACAATTAGCACCATATTCATGAATCAATCGATAGTTGATA
>DORI01000076.1 GCA_003512365.1 Crocinitomicaceae bacterium
ACCTATACAACCCTAATTCTAGTCCAAATTGGACACTTTTGGTTAGGTTAAACTGAGCGCCTACTAAACAACCTATCTTATAATAAACATATTCCCCGGCAGGAACATATTTGTATGGTTGGGGGTAACTTTGCCCAAGAAGTTCTTCCTCCATTTTTAATCCCTTGCCTACGCCTAGAGTCGGAGCCACAAGTAAAGTAATTTTATTTAACCCGTTTAGGTAGTAAAGAGGCTCAATCCCTATTTCTCCAATAATTGTCTTTCGGGCAGAATAAAAATAATTATCCGTGATAAACGTAACCACTTTTTCTGGTAAAGGAAATCCCACTCTAAAAGGTACCCTAAGGGCAAAGTTCTTATTGAGTTCCCGCTGGACAAAAAGATCGACATTAAGGTTTGAGGAAAAATATGAATTTCGGAACAGTTCATAAAAATAAGTTGTTCTAATTAAAGAAAAAAGATTTAATCCAATGCTGTAAGGACTATATGAATATGCGGTTTTCCAAGAGGGAAGTCGTAGAGCTTTCGCTTCTTTTTTCTGCTTTTGCTTTTTGTATTTTATGTCCGAATAAATTCTCAATGCTCCCATGGGAAAACTCTCCCCTTCTAGATTCATGTAGGCTGCCTCTGCTGAAAATGCGAATCCACTTTTATTAAGAAATTGCACGCCGACGGGAATGTAAGCTAAACCCGTTCCATAACCTGAGAACCCATCCGTAATCAGCGCCGCACCAAAAGCAACACCCAAATAGGGCGAAATTTTAGTTGGTTTATCGGCCTTACCAAAATAATATCGACTCGCAATATGGGCTCCAGAAATAGCAACTAAAGATCCAGCGCCGAATTCAACGCTGAAATTATGGCTAATGAACCGCTCATAATTTGCTGAAAAAAAACTAGGCCCTCCTAAACTAACACCGACATGATTTTTATAAATCCGCCTTAAGTTTTTTTGAGGGATCGAATCGTTTTGAGAAAAACTAAGGTTTGCTATCGTGCAAAGTAAAAGTGCAAGAATTGGTTTTTTATTTCTTATTTTCATTCTATTTCAATGTTGTATTTTGTTAATAAACCTGACAGCCCCAAAGTCGAAAACTTTGCGCCTTTTAATTTATTGATTTCAGGATTTAAGATATAATTAAAAGAAGTACGAAAATCCGTTTTCTCGAGAATTGTATGTTCAAAGGTTGCCATCATTAAATCACAGCTTTCAAACAAAGCGTTTGTCAAGTCTGATTCGGAAAAGTCGACTTCTTTAAGTTGAGAGTATTTAAAAACTGTGTTTTTTATTTTCAACTGATAAAAAGAAGAGTTGTTTAATTGACATTCTTCAAACGTAAAAGACAGGCCGAATGAATGACAGGACTCAAATCGAAGACCTATCAATTTACAGTTTTTAAAGGCAACCTCTCTGAATACTGTTTTGTTAAGCAAGGCTAGACTCAGGTTGCACTCTTGGAACAAACAATCAATAAACTTGATGTCTGAAAGGTCAAGTTCAGAAAAGTTACACGCTAAAAAAACACAATTTTCATATTCTCCTTTTTGAATGATGGAGGATTTGTCAAACGTGAGGTCTGATATATAAGTATCGCTCATTTATTAGTGTTTTATGGGCTAATGCGCCTCTAACCAATTGTTCGCTAACTTCAACTCTACCTCCATCGGAACGTCCATTTGAACAGCTTTTTCCATTGCTTCTTTTACCAATAGTTGCATTAGTAACTCTTCTGAAACATGAACGTCAAACACCAATTCGTCGTGTACCTGCAATATCATTTTAGATTTCACGTTTTCAGCTTTCATCTTGCCATGAACCGCTACCATTGCTAATTTTATAATATCGGCAGCAGAACCCTGAATTGGCGCGTTAATAGCATTTCGTTCAGCATAGCCTCTTACTACTGCATTGGCAGAATTAATGTCTGGCAAATATCTTCTGCGTTTCATTATTGTTTCTACATAGCCGACTTCCCTCGCTTGTGAAATGGCGTCGTCCATGTATTTTTTAATGGTTCCAAACTGCTCAAAATAAGCATCGATGATGGTTTTTGCTTCGGTTCTCGAAATGTTTAGGTTTTGTGCGAGTCCAAAAGCCGATTGCCCGTATATTATTCCGAAATTAACTGCTTTTGCTGCGCTTCTTTGATCCCTCGAAACCTCATCAAGCGTAACATTAAACACATTGGATGCCGTCGCGGCATGGATGTCCTTTCCTTCTCTAAAAGCCGTAATCATATTTTTATCCCCGCTTAACGCTGCAATGATGCGCAATTCAATTTGCGAATAATCAACGGCCATTAATTTGTATTCGGAACTTCTAGACACAAATGCCCTTCTGATTTCTCGTCCCTTTGCAGAGCGTATGGGAATGTTTTGAAGATTTGGGTTGTTTGAGCTTAAACGTCCTGTTGCTGTTACCGTTTGCATAAAATTCGTGTGAATTCTACCATCAATTGGGTCGCACAAGACAGGTAGCGGGTCCACATAGGTGCTTTTCAATTTCCTTAGCTGACGGTATTCAAGAATTAACGGAACTATTGCATGGTCGTGCTCAAATTTTTGAAGCACATCCTCAGAAGTGGCGTATTGACCAGTTTTTGTTTTCTTCGCTTTGTTTGAAATCTTTAGATAATCAAACAAAACCTCTCCAAGTTGTTTGGGAGAATCAATATTAAATGAGACGCCTGCCAAATCTTTAATTTGTTCATCCAATTTAATTAACGTCTCGTCCAATTCTTTCGAGTATTCTTCCATCGCGGGAACGTCTATTGAAATTCCTTCTTGCTCCATGTCTTTCAAAACCTCAACTAATGGCATTTCCATGTTATAAAACAAGTCGTGCAGGTGTGGCTTTTGTATTTCGGGTTCAAACAATTGTTTTAGCTGAAAGGTAATATCCGCGTCTTCACAAGCATATTGGTAGACTTTCTCTGGAGACAGATCTCGCATGTTTCCCTGCCCTTTTCCTTTTTTGCCGATTAGCGTTTCGATTGATATCGGCTGGTACTGCAAATAATATGTTGCTAAAAAATCCATCCCTTGTTTTGCTTCGGGATTAATTAGATAATGTGCTATCATCGTATCAAATGTTGGCGCGGCAACACTAATCCCGTATCGATATAAAACCTTTAGGTCGTATTTAATGTTATGGGCTATTTTCTCAATCTTTTCCGAATTAAAAAAGGGCTCAAATTCTCGAACTATTGATTTTGCCTCCTCAAAATCTGAGGGCACGGCGACATAAAATGCTTCTCTTGACTTGTACGAAAAGGAAAACCCTACTAGGTCGGCATGCATGGCTTCAATATCAGTGGTTTCTGTGTCAAAACACACTTGGTTTTGTTGTAAAAGCAAGTTTAACAGCTCTTTTCGCTCCTCTGGTGAAGTAATTAAGTGATAACTCGGTCTTTCCGTAACAATGGTTTTGTATTGCTTTGTATCCAGAGGTTCTTGAGGCTCCACTAAACTTTGTGAACCAAATAGATCCAGTTGGTTTTTATCGAGAGATATTTGCTTCGGGGAGTCAGCAACAACAACAATCTCTTCTCCTATAATTCTCCTTGCTAAATTTCTAAACTCTAGCTCTGTAAATATTTCTTTTACTTTTTCGGCGTCAGGCTCACACATGACAAGAGCCCCCTCGTCAAAAGTCACCTCAACATCGGTTATAATTGTGGCTAAACGTTTAGAGATTAAACCTTGATCCGCAAAAGCTATTACATTTTCTTGTTGCTTGCCTTTTAACTCATGTGTGTTTTCTAATAGCTTTTCTATAGAGCCGTATTTAGCAATGAGTAGCTTTGCTGTTTTCTCTCCAATACCTGGGATTCCGGGAATGTTGTCGGAAGCGTCACCCCATAAACCTAAAATATCAATAACCTGAAGTGGGTTTTGAACTTCGAATTTTTCACAAACTTCTTTAACCCCCATTATTTCAGGAGGATTTCCTCCTCTGCCTGGTTTATAAATAAATGAAGTGTTGGTTACCAACTGTCCATAATCCTTGTCTGGGGTCATCATATACGTTACAAACCCTCTTTCGTCGGCTATTTTTGCCATCGTACCAATAACATCATCCGCTTCATATCCAGCGACTTCAAGTATTGGCACATTGAACGCCTCCACAATTTTTTTTATTGGAAGAATCATGGAACGTATATCCTCTGGCATTTCTTCTCGATGTGCTTTGTAAGCTTCAAATTCCTCCATGCGCTGTGTAGACCCCCCGGGTGGATCAAAAACCACCGCTAAATGCGTCGGTTTTTCGTTTTTTATAACGTCAATTAACACGTTGGCGAAACCGAAAGCCGCCGACGTGTTTTGTCCTTTACTATTTATTCTTGGGTTTTTAGCAAATGCAAAATATGCTCGATAAATCAACGCGTATGCATCTAAAAGAAATAATTTTTTTGGGTGTTCTTTTGATAGCATTTATGGTTTTTTAAATGGATTTAACATTTTAGGACTGATTTTTTTATCAAATTCAACGGGAAATTCTTTAGAAAAAAACAAAACACCACCCTTAAGGTCACCTTTTAATACAACCCTTACTGAATCTTTTAACATCAACGGCATCGCCTTTAACATGGCGCCAGATTCTAGTTCTATTCTCAATGGCACCTGCAATTCTGACGTTTTTCTTCCTTTTGCTGAAATTTTCTTTTCTAGGAAAATTTTTCCAAAACTCTTACCCTCAACTTCTAAATCGAGCACAGATTTTTTAACTTTTAATGCATAGCTATTAGGGTTGTATACTATTGGTTTTAAGGTGAGTGAAACTTCAGAACCCGACAGTTTTCCCATCTCATATCCATTCATTCCTTTGAATTCAGGCTCCTTGAAGCTAATGCACGAAGCAAAGGTTAACAGGGTAAAAAGAATTATAAGAATTTTCATTTGCAATTAAGTTTAGCAAAAGATTCATAAAAATAAGGAATGGTCTCTATTCCTTTGTAATAATTGTACAAACCATAATGCTCATTTGGAGAGTGGATAGCATCACTGTCTAAACCAAAACCCATTAGTATTGTCTTTAATCCTAGTTCTTTTTCAAACATGGCAATGATGGGAATACTACCTCCACTTCTCACAGGAATCGGTTTTTTACCAAATGCTTTTTCATAGGCTATGCTTGCGGCTTTGTATCCTATGGAATCAATTGGTGTAACTGCGGCTTCTCCTCCGTGGTGTGGTTTAACGACAACCCTCACACTATTTGGGGCGATCGTTTCAAAATGTTGTTTGAATAATTGCGTAATTTCTTCAGGGTCTTGATCGGGAACCAAACGCATAGAAATTTTAGCAAAGGCCTTGGAAGCAATAACTGTTTTTGCACCTTCTCCGGTATATCCTCCCCAGATTCCGTTTACATCTAATGTTGGTCTGATAGATCCACGCTCCGGTGTTGAGTAACCCGACTCCCCCATTACATCTTTTAAATCCAGCGCTTGACAGTATTTTTCATGTGAAAATGGCGCTTTAGCCATTTCGGAACGCTCTTCATCAGATAACTCAACTACTTTATCATAAAATCCTGGTATAGTGATTTTACCTTTTTCATCATGTAATGAAGCTATCATCTTAGCTAAAACATTAATCGGATTAGCCACGCAACCACCATAAAGCCCAGAATGCAAATCTCTATTTGGGCCGGTAACTTCTACTTCAACATAGCTCAGCCCTCTCAGTCCAGTTGTAATTGATGGGACGTCATTTGCTAACATTCCTGTGTCGGACACGAGAATAATGTCGGCTTTTAATTTCTCCTTATTATTTTTTACGAATTCTGCCAGGTTCTCACTTCCTATCTCCTCTTCGCCTTCAATCATGAATTTTACATTACAGGTCAATTCATTTGTTGCTAGCATGGCTTCAACTGCCTTAACATGCATGAACATTTGTCCTTTGTCGTCGCAAGCCCCTCTTGCAAACACTGCTCCTTCAGGATGAATTTCTGTTTGTTTAATTACTGGATTAAATGGGGGAGAATGCCATAAATCTAATGGGTCGGCAGGCTGAACATCATAATGACCATAAACCAATACCGTTGGCCACGTATTATTCACGATTTTTTCTCCATACACCAATGGGTGACCTTTCGTAGGACAAATTTCAACATTGTCAAGTCCAATAGAAATTAAATGATTTGACATTCGAGTCGCGCATTCGCTTACATCATCTTTAAATCTAGGGTCAGCAGACACAGAAGGTATACGAAGTAGGGCAAGAAGTTCCTCTAGAAACCTGTCACGATGGTTTTTGATAAAATTAATAGTTTTATTCATCTTTCATTTTAATTATCAAAGTTCAAAAAATTATAGGTAACAACCAAAGTGTATTAATTTTTAAATACCTATGCAACCATTAATTGTTTTTTTTTGTCATTAACATTATGAAAAAGTTTTTTATTGTCCTTATAATCTTCTATTTTTCAATATTGAAGGGATTATGTCAGTTTACAATTAGTCCGAACGGTGCCCTAACCCCCGAGCAAATAGTTCAAAATGTACTTGTTGGTTTTGGTGTTCAGGCATTTAACGTGAGTATTAATGGATCTGTTCCTAACGCACAAATTGTAAACAATAGTGTTTTTGATTTTAATTACGTTGGTACAGGTTTTCCTCTTCAATCAGGAGTTCTTTTGCAGACCCAGGGTGCTCCATCTGTGCTTAACGACCCAGACTTGTTGTCTTTATCTGGGCAACCCGTTACAAATGGGATAGTACTTGAGTTTGATTTTATTCCCTCAGGTGATACCATTTTTTTTAAATATCTTTTTGCTTCATCTGAATACACTAGTTATACATGTTCTAATTTCAATGATGTTTTTGGGTTTTTTATTTCGGGACCAGGCATTTTTGGCCCTTATTCTAACAACTCGATAAACCTAGCAACCGTACCAGGTTCAAACATACCTGTAGCAATCAATACGGTCAATGGAGGCAGTCCGACTGGCGGAGGCAATGCGGCTACTTGTTCGCAAGCTGATCCAAATTGGCAAGCTAATAGCGTATATTTTACAACTGGATACAATTCTTTGTTCACATCAAGCGCTCAGATTAGTAATTATAATGGCGCAACCATTGTTCTTTCTGCCAATTCAGATGTGGTATGTAATCAAACCTATCACATAAAACTAGCTATTGCCAATGCTGTGGATCAGGCCCTAGATTCTGGGGTGTTTCTAGAAGCCGGTAGTTTTGCGTCTGATGCGGTTGAAGTTTCTGTTGCAACGGTTTCTGGTGACACAAATATTGTAGAAGGGTGTACTAATGCTGATTTCATTTTTACTAGACCTATAAGTCAACTGAATGATACCCTTATGATTAATTATTCAATTTCTGGAGACGCATTGGAAGGGGTTGACTATAATTTTTTGACTGACACTATTGTTTTTCTTCCTGGAGAAGATTCCGTAATAATTAATCTTGTCCCGATTCAAGATGGAATTACTGAAGGATTTGAATCGGTAATAATTACAGTAGAAATTATTAATCCCTGTGGCGATACAGTATTATCAACCGGTACTATTTATATTGGTGAAGGGCCAATTATTAATATAACAGAGAACGATCCCACTGTTTACTGTGCGTCTGACAATGTTCTGTTATATGCTTCTGCATCCGGCGGCTATGCCCCATATACGTATGAATGGAACACTATTGATGGCGCTCCGTGGTCAGGCACAGGAGACACAATTTTAGGTGCTATTTTTCAGAATGGAACAGTTTCTTATTTAGTAACGGCAACAGATAATTGTAATTTTTCCTCTTCAGATACTGTCACTATTACCATGAATCAAACTTTGGAAATAATCAATTTATTATCACAACCTACAAGCTGCGTTCCTACAGGGTCTGTTTCTTCGATTATTGCCGGACAAACAGGAACTCCTAATTACTATTGGACAGGTCCAGGGATCAACAATCCGAATTTCATCGATGCTCCAGATTGGAACAATATTGCAAGTGGTTGGTATTATTTTTCTGTTGTGGACGATGTTTGTCAAGATTTTGATAGTGTTTATGTTGGTGTTCTTGACCCTCCTATTGCCTCTTTTTCGGCAACCCCTTTGAGTGGATGCGCTCCCTTAGAAGTAACGTTTACTAACAACAGCCTAAATGGAAACACTTATATTTGGATGTTTGGTGATGGTAATCAGGAAACAACTACAAGCCTCGGGGAATTGACTCATTTATTCGAAGACGTAACCCAAAACCAAGGCTACTCAATTCAGCTAATTGTTCAACAGAGTGTGTTCTGTAGCGATACGATGACAATTGGTATTGCTACATCTGTCTGTGGTTGCACAAACCCGCTGGCTATGAATTATAATTCATTAGCTACTCAAGACGATGGCAGTTGCTACTTTCCAGAGCCCGTCATAGAAGCGCCGAATGTATTTACCCCTAATGCTGACAATATTAACGAACTTTTCTTCCTAGATTGGAAGAATTTAACAAAGCTCAGGTTGATTGTGATAAATAGGTGGGGCAATGTGATGTTTGATGAAACTAGTGCCGATCTCATTAACTTCAACCCGGGATGGGACGGTTATCGCGCTGAAGAAGGTGTGTACTTCTATCGTTATGAAGCAGAAGGTATTTCTGGCGTTCTCAAGGAAGGGCACGGCTTCTTCCATTTAATAAGAAGTGAGTAAATTTAAACCCCCTAGGGGTTTTTTTTATTTTATAAAAATGAAAAAGTTTGTTCTATTTTTTATGATTTCTAGTGGTGCTTTATCAAGTCTGAAGGCGCAATCTTGGCAATCATTTACAGATTCAATTCCCACACTCTCTTCACCTAGAGCTTGTGATTTAAATAATGATGGAATAAAAGACATCGTAATTGGTGGAGGCACAGATGGTGTTGCCAGCAATAATGGGGTCATGGCATATAACGGTGCCAACGGTGCTTTGATTTGGAAGCGAGGTAGTCGAAACGAAGTTTTTGGAAGCCCTGTTTTTCGTGACATTACTAACGATGGAATTAAGGATGTCTTTATCACTGGTCGACAAGCCCAACTCTTAGCCATAAATGGAGCTAATGGTCAATTAATTTGGGATTATTTCCCATATGCTGTAAATCCTGCTGATAGTGGTTTATATAATTTTTACAATCCACAGTTCATCCCTGATGTTACTGGAGATGGTGTTTCTGATTTATTAGTGGCAAATGGAGGCGATCATGCTGCACCAGATTGGCAAACAAATCGTCCTCCTGGTCATCTGATGGTTATTAATTCCCTTAATGGTCAACTTTTAGCAAAAGCGGTGGTTCCTGATAGTGCGGAAACTTACTGTTCTCCATTAGTGGCTGATATTCAAGGAAACGGAAACTTATGGATATTGTATGGAACTGGAGGAGAAAACTTGGGAGGTTCATTCTGGGCCTGTCCATTAATTGATTTGTTAAACAATAATTCATTGGCTAATTCCATTCAATTAGATTCAGACCCTGATAAAGGTTTTATTGCCCCTGCTGCGCTATCTAAAACAGCCAATGGCAGCTATGACATTGTAATTCAAGGCTTTGGTGGTCGCGTTAAAAAAATAAAAGGGGCTAATTTTGGCAATATTTGGCAAGTACAGTTACCAAATACGGAATCTAGTGCTGAACCAGTTCTTGGAAATTTTGTTGGCGGAGACAACACTCCTGATGTATTAGCGATTTTATTTAAAGGAATTGCACCATCCTATTCAGATTTTTATCAGGTGTTGATCAATGGTTCAACGGGTCAAATTGCTTTTAAGGATAGTTTGGGTACGTTTAACTATGTTTCCGCAAATGCCTTAGATTTTGATAATAATGGTAGAGATGAAGGGCTTGTTTCAGTTACCTACATGGAAAATGGGGCATACAGACATCGTTTACAACAAATTAATTTTATAACTGGTACAATCACTCAAGTTGGCAATACTAAAACCGGAGTAAATCTTGGGTCAACGCCTTTGATAACTGATTTGGATGGAGACAATTTAATTGATGTCGTTTATGCCGTAAAAAAAGATAGTTTGAATCCAGTTGGTTGGAAAGGCATTTACGTAAATCGTGATGAATTAACAATTAATGTTCCTAACGCTGGCATTGCTTGGGGAAGTTATTTAGGAATAGATAATGATGGGGTTTATAATTTGGATCCTGTGAATTGTGGTTTTGGAAGTGTTATTACAAATGCGGCGCTTACATCGATTTCCTGCAATGGCTTTGCAAATGGTGCAATTACATTGTCTGTAAATTCCAACGCAGGTCCTCATACGTATTTATGGACAACAGGAAGTTCTGATTCCACAATAAGTAATTTAGATGTTGGCACCTATTCCGTGATGGTAACGGATGCTTTAGGGTGCTACGAAACGCGTTCATTTACGCTGTCCGATCCTTACGTTATAAGCTTTGGTGGAATTATGCCTCCTGCTTGTCCTGACGGAGCAAATGGAATGGCTACGGTTAACTCCTCAGGCTGCCCTTGCCAATTTAGCACATGTACTTTCTTATGGGATAACGGCGTTACAACTAAACCAAATAGTACTTTAACAAGCGGCTGGCATTCAATTGTAATAAATCACCCCGGTGGCTGTGTAGTAACGGATTCAGTTTATGTTCCTGAACCATTGCCAATAATCATTGACACCAATATCTTTAACAATAACTGTTTCGGAGATAGTTTCGGGTCCATCGAATTATTAAATTCAAATTATCAGCCAGTGGTTTACAATTGGTCAAATGGAGATAACACGCCTGTTTCTGATAGTCTTTCTGCAGGAACCTATTCTGTAATTGTATCAGATGCTAGAGGCTGTATAGATACTCTAAACTTTGAAATTACTGAGCCTTCAGAATTATTGGTTTCAACGGTTGTTACCAATGCCTTGTGTAATGGAGATGCAAACGGTGAAATTTTAATTCAAGGGCAAGGTGGCACAGGAAATTATACCTATTGGATGAATCAACAAATTACCAATTCTTCCAATTCAAATTTAACAGCAGGGGTATATGAGGTCTATCTAACAGATGAGAACAATTGTTCCTCTCAAATTGAAAATATAACATTAAATGAACCTCAATCATTAAATGCCACGCTTACCTCAACTCCTCAAATAATAAGTTTAGATGGAACGGCGATAGTTAATGTCACAGGCGGAACAGCTCCTTATTCATATGAGTGGGATGATACGAATTCCCAAACGGAATCAATGGCAGTATACCTTAACAGTGGGTGGTATTCAGTAACTGTAACAGACGCAAATGGATGTCAATTGACGGATTCGGTATTTATTGAAACAGAAGTTGGAATTGAAGAGTTTAATTTAACTGGTGGTTTACTTTATCCAAACCCGGCAGAAACTGTTGTTTTCTTGTCGAAACAAGTAAACAATGTGGCTATCATAGACGCAATGGGAAGACAAATAAAATCCTTTTCAGATGTCACTGAGTTCAATGTCGAGCAACTAGCCAGTGGGTCATATCAACTAATTATTACAAACAAGGGAAAGAGGTGTTGTTTATCTTTTGTTAGAAAATGAAGCGGCTTGTTCTGCTAAACATATGTTTTCTGCTTGTTTTCTGTGCGTGTAACTCAGAAGGTGACTCTAAAAACAAAGTAATTCTAGCTAAAGGCGGTAAAGTTTATGGTGGTGTTTTCAAATTATCAATGCCGAGTAAACCGTCTAGCCTTTTTCCTTACTCCTCTATTAGCTATTATGAACAGCAACTTAGTTCACAGATATATGAAACATTATTTACTACTGATTCAACGCAAAAATCTGTAGGAAACATTGCAGAAAAACATGAGCTACTTGATGGAGGAAGGACTTTTAGAATTCACTTGAAAAAAAACATTTTTTTTCATAATGAGGGAGGAAATCTGCAATCAAAAGATGTCTTTTTTTCACTGGCTTTTTTATGTTCTTCCTTAAAAGAAAATAACTATTCTTATTTGTTTATTGATAAAATAAAAGGAGCGAAGTCTTTTTATGAAAAGTCGAAAACCAGCCCATTTGACCCAAACAGTTTTGAAGGGGCAAAAATAATTAACGATTTTGTAATTGATGTTTACCTAACCTTTCCTTTTTCGCAGTTTTCTCAGTTATTAAGCCACCCGAACGTTGTGATTCTGAGTTATGAAGATTATAAAAACAATAACGCTAGATTTTTTAAGAACCCATTAGGTACGGGCCCATTCATATTGGAAAAAATCACAGAGGAAAAAACAGTAATTACACGAAATGGCAATTATTGGAAATACGACGAGTATGGGAATAAGCTTCCATTCTTAGATGCTGTTGAAGCCTATTGTGCGGTTAATGAACGAGATTGGTTTCAGTCCGGAAAATTAGATATGATACAAAATATTAGTTCAGAAAAATTAAACAGTTTATTTGGAAATCTAGACGACGCTATCAGCGGAAAGAATCAACCACATCGGCTATTTCAACTCAAAAACAAAAACTTAAATTTCTTGGTCTACAACACCATTTTTCCTCCGTTTGACAATAAAACAAATAGGCAACGAGTACATTCATCTATTAACACGCTTACTTTATGTGAAAATGTTTTAGATGGGGATGGCGAACCAACAAAAAACTTTTTTGTTCCAATTTATTATTATAGATCCTTAAATAGCGCTGTGCAGGAAATAAACGCCGTGGAAGAAACGTGGGGAAACACGCTAAAAGCCGGAGATAAAATTAACTTTTTTGTTAATAAAAACACCTCTGAATTAGGTTTGAAATGGGTAAATGAATTAATCCTTCAAATACAAGCAAACGCTGGGATTTCTATAAATCTGATCAAAGGAAGTAATGAGGATTTTGAAAGGATGTGGAAAAAAGGCGAAATTCACATAGCGAAGTACGGTTGGGCAGCAGATTA
>DORI01000132.1:0-14820 GCA_003512365.1 Crocinitomicaceae bacterium
CTTGATTTTCTCTGCTTTTTGCTGCATTTCTGGAGTTTTTTGAGCTAAGGCATCAGCCATCGAAGTTCTTAATTCATCTTTTGACGCGTTACCTCTTTCTAACTGTGTAAGAGCCGAACGTTGAATATTTTCTTCAATTGCAACAAATGCATCTAGAATTTGCTTTGATACNNCCAAGTACATCATCCCGATCATTTTCTGTCTTGGGGTTTCCTTACCACCTGCCATAATTTCTAATTTTTTAGATTAATTAATAATTTGAAATTAGTTACAGATTAACCTCTCATTGCTTTCAACATATTACCATACACGTTGTTCAAGTCAGTAAGGTTTTGAGATAGCATAGCCATATTTTCTCTGTATGCCTGCGTATCTTTTGCTGTAGACGCAAGATCAGTCATAATATTTTTAATGCTCTCTTGAAGTGAATTCATATTTGACAAGCTATTTAAATACTCTTGAGATGAATTCAACTGTAGTTCATAAACATTGTTAAGTGCTGCCAAATTTTGACCTAATTTTTGCATTTCAGAACCAAAATTACCACCTCCATCAGCAGTAATACCAGCAATTGCATTCGCTGATTGAGCATATTGCTCGGTTAATTTATTTAATCCGGCAGAAGCATTTTCAAGATTTTGAACATAAGCATCTGTAGCACCAGCAACAGTTGATACTGCACCTAGAGAACGGGCATTGTCAGCTAAATTTGACATACTATCCTTTAATTTAGCCAAAAGAGCATCATCAATTCCAGCTTTGTCCAATTTTTCAGCAATTTCACCAGCAGTTGAACCTCCGGAACTTTTCTTTAAAATTGGCAATAATCTATTACTTTCGTCATTTTCATTAACTCCTAATTCAGGAAAAACCCGTGTCCAATCCAATTCCTCGTGCATCGGCTCTAGTGCAATAAAGGCAAAAATTCCTGCTTCAGTTAATAAACCAATAATAAGCATAACATCACAACCAGGCCAGTGCATTATTTTAAACAACGCCCCTACAATTACAACAGACGCACCAAAACCAGATACATATTTTACGAATAACTTATAACTTCTTGATGCAAAAAAACCACCTTTACCACTCATAACTTTGAAATTTAATAATTAGAATTTAGATTAATATTTAGTTTAACTTGTTTACTTATTTTAATTGAATATCAGATTGGATTTCTTCACCATTCTCTTTGTCAATGTCACTACCACCGCGACCGAGATGAGTCATAACATTTCTAAATCCAATATATGACTTTGCTGAATCTTGATATTCAAAGGTTCTGGTTCCATTTAATAAATAATAACCAATATCCTTCCATGATCCGCCACGTAAAACTTTCTTCTTCTTTGCAGGATGATCACCATCTAACGCTTGGTAATCATAATTCGAATTAAGGTCGTGAGCAAACTCATACATTGATTCATCGAAGGTAGTGGCACACCATTCTGATACATTTCCTGCCATACAATATAAACCATAGGCGTTTGGATTGTACGAGTAAACTTTTACTGTATGGAAACCTCCATCTTCAAAGTATCTTCCGCGCATTGGTTTAAAGTTCGCCATAAAACAACCTGCAGCATTGCGAATATAAGGACCACCCCATGGATAAGCTGCTAAATCAAGATTTCCTCTAGCTGCACCTTCCCATTCAGACTCTGTAGGTAAACGAAAATCGTTAACATATACTTCTCCAGAATTGTTCAACCATGTGTGATAAATTTGAGTTCTCCACACGGAAAATGCTTTCGCCTGAGACCAAGTAACACCGACTACAGGATAATTATCATAAGCTGTATTCCAAAAATAATTTTGAGTCATAGGATCATGAAACGAATAGGTAAAATCTCTAACCCAGCATAAGGTATCAGGATACACATTAATACGCTCTTTGATTACAAATCTGCTTCTATCTGTATGGCCACGTAATGCATTGTGTTGGCCTTTTGAATTCGTGTAACCTAAATCCAAATCTTGACCAGGATTCTTCAAAGATGTTTTGTAAAGATTTGAAGAATCGTTAACCATGTATGCATTGCGGTCTACTTGATTTGGATTTCCAGATGATAAATCTTTGTCACCATCCTTGTTATTCCATTGATTGTTTTGATATATGGTAGTATCAATCCAAACCAAATTTCCACTAGCATCTAATGTTGATCGATGTAAATCGTTTTGTTTGTAGTCTTTTCCTAATGGTTCTCGTTTAGATCTTAGGTAGAAATTATCTTGTGTCTGACTTTTAACATCATTACCGCCAAGTATTTTACCATATGAGTAAGTTTCACGAGCATCAACATCTTTAGTCAAAATTTTACCACGTCTTGCAGCCTCTTGATAATCAATCCAATAATAATCATAAAACAACAAACGTGTATCAATCTCTCTACGATTGTTAAAACGCTCTTCTCTACTGTAATACATATCCGATAACAAAACTGAAGTAACTGGATCACTATACTCTATTGGCTCTTCCCAATTTAGAGTAAAATATTTACGATTCTCAATTCTTCCACCCTGATTTACAGGAAATTCTTTCATTTTAGAAGCGTCGAAATCAAAATCTCCAGCTTTTGTCTTCTTACCCAAGGTCTTTTTATCTGCTGAATACTGCATAAAAATAGATCTCAATTCCAAATCCGAAATAGTAACATCTTGAATAGTCGAAGTTTTGTTTTTAATAGAAGCAAAGAATTCTTTGTTTTTTGCCAGTTCCTTTTTAGCATCTAATCCGTTCACAACCTGGTTGGCTTTAATTTTCTTAGTATTCCCACCCAATAAAGAAATAACTGTTTTATCAAATTCCGCATTATTGGTAGTATCATTGAAGATTTGGAAAGCCGTATTTCCACCTTGAACATCAGAACCCATGTCCATCAATGTCCTGTAAGGCTCTCTAAAAAAATTATCTGGAACATTCACCCATCTTTCTGCATCCTCGTCATAACTTCTGCGGTATAGCTTTTCTCTGGCAATTGAGTCTCTCACCCAATGAACAAACTGTCTGTATTCATTATTTGAGATTTCTGTTGCGTCCATGTACAAAGCCTGTATGGAAACTGTTTTAGTACGTGCTGTATGCAGTCCCATGATGTCTTGGTCGTCTTGACCACCAGATTGGTAGCCTTGAGCAGGCACATATACCATGCCTAAAGGCATTTTTCCAGGTCCAAGAACGTCAGGATACCAAGTTCCGCGTCCTCTTACACCCACCAAATTACCTTCTACAGTTGTACATTTGGAAGCGTAAATTAATGGCAATAATAAAATTAAATAAAATACTTTTTTCATTTTATTGTTTTTGGTTTTCTCATTCACCAAATTAACTTGCTACAGGTTTTAATTTTTGGTATAACGAGAGAACTATACTTTAGGTTACATAATCAATTAAAAATTACAACCAACGAATGTGACGAGCACTTTGTGTTGGTGGTTCGGGTAAAAAAATACAATACTTCAAAAGAATTTCATGAGATCCCCTCGAAATAGTATTGAATTTATTCAACACTGTAAAATCATACGAATAACCAAATGTAAAATTGGGAAATGGAGTATAACCCAACATTAATGCTAAAGCATCAGATGTTCTTACGGTCAAGCCACCATATACTTCCTTGCCATCACCAAGATCGTAAAGGTAGCGAGCGTTTATATCGGCTGAAAATTTAACTAAATCCGTTCTCATCAATATTTGTGCGTCAATTGTTCCACCTACAACATCTTCAAATTTCTTTCCTCCCATAAGATAATAATGACGAGAAGTTTGATAATTCTGAACAATGTTACCACTTGGTGTGGTCACGCTCTGCTTTAGAAGAGACTCAGAAAGATGGGTAGATGAAAAGCCAGCATAAAAATCTTTCCCTTGGAAATAAGCTCCAAAATTCAAATCTAAATTAGTGGCAGCAAAACCTGAAGGCAAATAATTGTCAGGATTCGAAGTGGGCGGCACCCAAGTTGGAGACATACCATAATTTATAATACCTACACCTAAACCCAAACCCAAAGTCCCAACATTTCCAAATGAAATAGGATAAGAGTAATTGAGGATTGCGTTATTTTGAGTAGCAAACCCGATAGCATCGTGATAAAATGAAATACCTATTCCCCCAGGAAAGTATTTATCTAAATTAGCTTCAACATTCAAAACCGCTGAATTTGGCGCGCCATTAACTTTGTCCCATTGATTTCTATACATGGAAGTACCACAAACACCGTTAAATAGGTCGATTCCTGTTTTACCAGGATTTATTGACATTTTATCGTACATGAAGTGTGTCAAGAGCTTGTCTTGCTGACCCCAAGTTACGTGTGTTGCACTCAACAACAACACAATTAAGAAACTCTTTTTCAATAGCATATGGTTTATTTAACTATTCAATTCTAAACATCAAAACCTTATTATAGGTTTGAATTTAGAGCGCTAAAATATGTATAAATATCGAAATAGAAAATAATTGTTAAAAATTATCTAAGAAAGTTTTTGATAAGTTTTCCACCAAAGGTCAGGCATTTCGTTATTCATGGCATTCTCGTAATCCATCTTGTCACATGGGACTAGGTAGTGTCTTTCATACTTGGATCCCTCTTTTGGAGGGTATGGAACTTCCATCCACCAACGCGCAGATTTGTTGCTCTTTAGGAAAATTATTTCATGTGTTCCAGTATTATCTAAAACGACCGTAAACTTGGTGTATTCACTTTTACTTCCAATAGGAAAATCTCCAAGTCTTGACTGGACTCCATCTAAGAAATACCACATCATTTGACCAATCATTTCATCACCGAGTTTGCTAAAATTTTGGTAATTAAAAATCGAAAAGCACGTTAATTTATCTGAATTTCCTGCATANNAAACCCATTAGGTAACCCTAAAAGGTCATTTGTTTCAGATGCTTTAATTGAATTAAAATCAATATTAACAATATCGGCGTTTCTGAGGTGTGGTTCGGCAAGTCGAAAATCAGCATTGAATTCTCCAAGTCGACAAACATCAAAGAATAATTTTTCGAAGAGACCTAATTCTCGCTCGTTCGTGTAAGGAATTTGTAACCCAATATTTGCATGATTAAAAAGAAAACATGGTCGTCTAAAAAGTATTTTACCCAAAAAGCCCTGTTCTTCAATGTCCTTTTCTGGATCACCCAAATCAAGAGAGTAATCTACAGTACAAATATTCACGAGTTGTTCTAGCTTTTCAAATCCTAAATAAAGCGAATATGTCAAATCTTGAGAGCCGCCAATAATTACCGGAATAACTTTGTTCTTTACCAATTCAAAAACCACTTCTTTAAGTGCTAATTCGGAATCTTTAAACTCGTTTCCCGGTAAAATATCCCCTAAATCGTAAATTTTCTTATTCCAATTTCTTCCTTTATTTAGCGTATACAAGCAACTCCTAAAACGAGAACTATCAGCGTGTACATTCATCATTTTGCTACCTCTGAATTCAGGAATATATAGAATTGCAATGGTATCTTTTTCTATTACTGGAAATGATGAATCGTATTTCTCGATTATTGAACCCAACTGAAAATCATTCCAGTCTCCTGATTCTTTTAAAGGTGTGAAGTAAATTGAAATATCTTTCATTGCTTTGTTTCAACCACGAAAATAAACATATGATTTCCCAAATTTAAAATAAGAAAAAAAAGTAATGAAAGTTTAAAAGTGGAAAACTAGTCGTTAGCAAGTATCCTTTC
The DNA here is from genome assembly GCA_003512365.1 of Crocinitomicaceae bacterium. Classification (GTDB taxonomy): domain Bacteria; phylum Bacteroidota; class Bacteroidia; order Flavobacteriales_D; family Crocinitomicaceae; genus UBA952. The sequence continues at coordinate 5,703 of DORI01000132.1, forward strand.
AATATTTGGTTTAAAATATTTGGTAGACTTCATGATTTTGCCATCTTCACGATAAATTGGCTTACCATTTTCATCTAATTTACTCATATTAGACCGTTGTATCTCGTTGAATACTTCTTCTATTTTATTTTGAAGGCCATGCTTTAAAATTGTTCCACATAATATGTACAATTGATCTCCTAATGCATCTGCAACTTCCACTAGGTCACCATTTTTAGCGGCTTCAAGGTATTCGTCGTTTTCCTCTTGCATTAAACGATGCCTTAGTTCTATTTCTTGAACCGAAAGCTTAGAAGTTGGCGAATAATTATTTTCTATTCCAAAGGAATCGTGAAATTTTTCTACTGCTTGAATTGTTTCCTTTATTGTCATTTGATTTTTTTGCATTTTTCAATTAAAAATATTTGATAAATTTAAATTTTTCTACTGAATTCTTATCAAATTGAAAAAAGCATAGTTTTTTTCATATAAATGTTATTTAATTTCATGATAAATTCAACTAAAATAGAAAAAAGAAAAGAAAATTATCGAAATTCGTTTTTGGTAAGTTCTCCTTCGAACGAAATTAATTGTAACAAAATAAAAACCTCAACGTCCTAACTTAAAATTTATACATGAAATATTTCACTCTTTTAACAGCATTTCTATTTTTAACGTGTTTTGTGAACGCTCAAAAAAATGAAAACAGAATAATTCACATCAGTGGCGACGATACCCTAGTTTTTGAATTAGGCGGAATGAAAGGCAATCTCGATTCTCTAATTGAAGAATCACTAAAATCATTTTACAACCTCGAAGGAATGTCAGAAATTAGAAGATTTGGGTTCTCAATGGATTCTGTTTTTACTGATGATTTTGATATAAAAATTGAAAATGAATTAAGCAAGGATGATTCGGTGAAAATCAAACTTGGAAATATGAAAATTGTCATCATCGAAAACAAAGACAAATCGGAAAAGAGGGAAAACGGCGGAAAACGTAAAGTAATCATTGACCAAGAAATAAGAATGGATCACTCGGATGAAAATCATACAGGACACAAACATGGTAACACATCACACAAGAAAATAAAAACCCCAGAACCGAAATCGTATTGGTCTGGTCTCAGTTACGGAACCAACGGTATGCTCAATGAAACGGGGAATTTTACGAATGAAACGGATGCTTCTTATTTAAAATTCGACTACGTAAAAAGTTATGAAGTACAATTTAATGTACTTGAAAAACGATTCCCAGTTTATAAAAATCACATTGGGGTGACCACCGGACTTGGATTCAAATGGAACCGATTTACTCTTGATAATAATACGATCGATTTGAACTACAATGACTCTATTTTATTCACAAGTCCATCGAATTCGGAATACAAACGTAGTACTTTACGATCGGCATATATTCAAGCTCCACTTCTTCTTGAATTGTGTTCAAATAAAGATCCGAAAAAAGCATGGCACCTATCCGTTGGAATGGTTGGAGGTTTAAGATTAGGTTCAAGTTGGCGCACGAAAGTTGATAACGATGTGACCAATACAAAAGGTGATTTTAATTTCAGACCTTTCACAGCTCATGCCGTTGCGATTTTGGGCTACGATGAGGTAAGTCTGTATGTAAATTACGGTCTATCGAATGTGTTCGAAAAAAACACTGCTCCTACGATAAAAATGGTTTCAGCGGGTGTAATCGTACATTTCTGATCTAAGTGAATAACAAGTCACTAACCGTGCATTGTTTCAGTTTTACCATATTTTTCCATCAGGCTAGCTTCGAATTCAAGGAATTCCTGCCAACATTTATCAACGTTAATTCCGTTGGCATATTTGCGAGCAAAGCCCAAAAATGTTGTATAATGCCTCGCTTCGCTTTCCATTAAAGATCGGTAGAATGATTTGAGGTCTTCATCTTTCAATTCTTCGGATAAAATTTTAAATCGTTCACAACTTCGGGCTTCAATCATCGCTGCGAAAAGCATTTTATTTACAAACATTCCTTCGGTTGTGCTATTGGTTTTATTGCGCCGCAGATATTCACTTAGGTCATTAACATAGGGATCTTTGCGCTCAAATCCTAGTTTTAATCCACGTTCCAAAAGTTTATCGTGAACCAAATCAAAGTGTTCCATTTCCTCTTGACAGATGGCGGTCATCGCTTGAACTAGGTCGGTGTAATGCGGATATTGAACAATAATCGAAATGGCATTGCTAGCTGCTTTTTGCTCGCAAAATGCATGATCAACTAAAATTTCTTCAATGTTTTTTTCAACGATATTTACCCATCTTGGGTCGGTTGCCATTTTTAATCCAAGCATAGCTTTATTTATTGTTGACAAATTTAATTTACAAATTTCCATTTCGTATCTTTGATTGATGAGTTTTTTATCCCGTAGGCATTTTTTAAAATCAAGTTCGCTTTTAGGACTTGGGTCGATGGTATTACCCGAATTTAATTTAATGGACTTTGATGCATCCAGTGCAATTGGTCTACAGAAACCAAAAAAACTAGCATCAGGAGACAAAATTGCGGTTACGGCTCCCGGAGGTGCAATTTGGGATCAAAAAGATGTTTTACGTTTTGAGCAGCTACTGAAAAGCATGGGTTATTTAGTAGTTTTAGGCGAAACGCTTACCAAAAAAAAAGGATACCTTGCCGGAACGGATGAAGAGCGCAGCAACGAATTGATGTCATTTTTCGCCGATCCTTCGATTGATGGAATTATTGCCATGCGCGGTGGTTGGGGTTGTGCTCGATTACTCGATAAACTTGATTATTCTGTTATTCAATCAAATCCGAAGGTATTAATGGGATTTAGTGACATCACTAGTTTGCTAAATGCTATTTACATTAAAACAGGTCTTGTGACATTTCACGGTTTGGTAGGTGTCAATTCGTGGAATGAATTTTCAACGGATGTTTTCAATCGTGTGGTTTGCAACGGAGAAACATTTTCCCTGCCATTGGATCATTTATCAACTTCATATTTCGTTACCCTAAACAAAGGTAAAGCAAGCGGTAAACTTTTTGGTGGAAATTTATCCGTGATTAGTGGTTTAGTTGGAAGTCCCTATTTTGAAATTCCTGAAAATTCGATTTTGTTTTTGGAAGAAACGAACGAGGAACCGTATGTGGTCGATCGACTTCTGACACATTTAAAATTGGCGAATGTATACGAAAAACTGAATGGTGTAGTTTTTGGAAATTGTTCTAGGTGTTTGGCAGAAAACCCTATGCAATCTATACAGACAATTGACGTTATTCGTGAACATTTTTCAGAATTAAAGATCCCTGTTAGTTATGGCTCTCCGATTGGACATATTGCGAGTAAATGGACGCTTCCAATTGGAATTGAGGTAGAAATGGATGCGGAAACGGGATCATTAACTCTTCTTGAATCCGCAGTAAGTTAGATTTTGTATATTTGAACATGATATCTGAAATGCCAAAAAACAAGTTAAGTATCAATAAAACAGAATTGGAAAAAGCATATCGCTTGATGTTTACGGCCAAAACAATGGCTGAAAAATATGAAGCGAACAAAGAAATTACTGCCAAGTATGTTCATGCTACTTCCCGAGGTCATGAAGCCATTCAACTTGCTGTGGGTCTTCAATTGAAACCACAGGATTGGGTTGCGCCATATTACCGTGATGACAGTATCCTACTTGGAATCGGAATGACTCCCTATGAATTGATGCTTCAGGTATTTGCGAAGAACGATGATCCTTTTTCAGGAGGAAGAACCTATTATTCTCATCCATCCTTGAATCGAGACGATATGCCAAAAATACCTCATCAATCTTCGGCAACTGGAATGCAAGCAATTCCAACTACCGGTGTTGCTATGGGAATACAATACAAGGAGAAAGAAAAATTAGTTGAATATAAATCTTGGGAGGAGGCTCCTGTGGTTGTTTGTTCACTTGGTGATGCTTCTTGTACAGAAGGTGAGGTTTCTGAAGCGTTTCAAATGGCTGCCTTGAAGCAGTTTCCAATTGTATATCTGGTTCAAGATAACGAATGGGACATCTCCGCTAATGCAACCGAAACTAGGGCTCAGGATATTTCTCATTACGCAAAAGGATTTAAAGGAATTGAGGTTAGAAGCATTGATGGAAGTGATTTTTCGGAATCTTACACGTGCATTCGAGAGGTATTCGAACTTGTTCGAAAAGAAAGAAGACCGTTTATCGTTCATGCCAAAGTCCCTTTATTGGGTCATCATACATCAGGAGTACGAAAAGAATGGTACCGCGATGATTTGGAAGAAGATGCAAAAGACGATCCCCATCCAAAATTGAAAAAATTATTGGAAGAACAAGGTTCACCGTTGTCTTACTTCATAAATACAGAGTCTAATGTTCGAAAATTAGTCGATGCCGATTACGAACGTGCCTTGAATGCGGAGGACCCTTCGCCTGAAAGTATCACAAATTTTATCTTTGCTCCAACACCAATAATAGAAGAGAAAGGTGAACGCGAACCAAAAGGAAAGAAAAAAACCGTTATGGTTGATTCAGCACTTTTTGCTGTTCGAGAAATTATGTACGCTCATCCGGAAGCTCTTCTTTATGGTCAAGATGTTGGAGGTAGGCTTGGTGGAGTTTTCCGAGAGGCGGCGACTTTAGCCCAAACTTTCGGAGATAACCGTGTTTTCAATACGCCAATTCAGGAAGCATTCATTATTGGGTCAACTGTTGGAATGTCGGTTGTTGGATTAAAACCAATTGTGGAAGTTCAATTTGCAGATTACATTTGGCCAGGATTAAATCAGTTATTTACGGAAGTATCGCGCTCTTATTATTTGTCGAACGGAAAATGGCCAGTTAGTTGTGTTATTCGTGTTCCAATTGGAGCTTATGGATCTGGGGGACCATATCATTCATCCAGTGTTGAATCTGTTTTAGCTAATATTCGTGGAATTAAAGTAGTTTACCCTTCCACTGGAGCTGATTTGAAAGGATTGTTGAAAGCGGCTTTCTATGATCCCAACCCCGTTGTAATATTGGAGCACAAAGGTTTGTATTGGTCGAAAATTCCGGGAACGGAAGGAGCGATGTCAATTGAACCAAGTGATGATTATGTTATACCAATTGGAAAAGCGAGAACAGTTTTAGAGACTGATACAAGTCAAGTTGAATCTGGAAAATCAATAGGAGTAATTACATACGGAAGAGGTGTTTATTGGACAATGGAAGCGGCACAGAATTTCCCTGGTCATGTTGAAATTTTGGATCTCAGAAGTATTAATCCACTGGATCACGAAGCTATGAATGCATTGTGCAGAAAACATGGAAGAATTTTAATTGTTACTGAAGAATCTGTCGAGTGTTCTTTTTCATTAGGACTAGCCGGAAGACTACAGCGCGATAATTTTGAATTTTTAGATGCGGCCATTTCTATCGTAGGCTCCGTTGATACGCCAGCAATTCCTTTGAACAGCACGCTTGAGGCCGCGTTACTTACCAATGCTCAACATGTGAGGGATGCGATTCAATCAAAAATCAGTTATTAATATATGCAACGAATTGGAATTTATTTATGTCATAGTCAAATGAAACTGATATTAAAGTTCTATTTATCAATTATTTGCTTAGCTTCAATTTTTAATTCGCACGGGCAAACAATTTGTAACCAAAATGGTAATCTCGCCATATTCTCTAATTACGATGGTGGTATTGTTACCATTGACGTTGATCAGAATATTCCAAACTTAGTAATTGCCATTTGCACCTATGAACCTGTTCAAGTTACAATTACCGGAGCTTTTGCTGGTAATGTTGTTCAAGTAATTTATGCAGGATTCAATTCTACGCAAAACAACAACAATTGCGGTCAAGGAAATTTTGCCACAAGTATTACAGGGGTTCCGGCTTCTATTACCTCAATACTTACAACTCCGCCAGTAGGATACACACCTGCTCATGGTAATGGAGCAGGCCCTTGGGGTGGAATTATGATTGGTGCTTCTGGACAATGCGATACACTAACGAATGCAGGCGGAGTAAATACACCGGATGAAATCGTTTACTATTTTGAAAATGCAACAAATTCAGATTTGTATTTTCACAATACCCAATATGCCTGTTGGCAAAATAGCACCTATACAATTTCTCAAGGAGGGAATTGTTGTATAGAGCCCCAAACTGCACCTGTTGGTTGCGGTCTAACCGCAACTGTTACCGTTCAACAGAATTCTATATGTGAACCTTGTTTCTATAATGGCCCGCCTATATTAATTAATGAGTTAATGATTTCTCCTACAAATGGAGATGGTTCGATTTCTGGTCCTGCAGTAAGCAATGGGAGAGGAGAGTGGATTGAGCTTTATAATCCTGATTTGTGCGATAGTGTAGATATTTCATGCTTTTTCCTAGGTAACAATACACCCGAAGGTACTGGCGGCTTTAGACTTCCTAACGGCACAGTAATTCCTCCCAATGGATTTTGCTTGGTAAGGGGAATCAACGCAGCTCCGGTTCCAAGTAACTTATTAGTTCAAAACGGAGGAAATGTATTTGAAGTAGTTGTACCTGGTGAAATCAATCAAACTGGAGTTTGCTGCTCTGGAACAAGGGTATGGTTTCCAAACGCTGGAGGTTGGTTTGCATTTTATGATGCAAACGGAAATCCTGTGGATGCGGTTCGTTGGGGACCTGGAAATACTGCTTCCTTAGCAGGTCAACCATGTATTTCTTCGCAAGCAGGCTGTTCAAATTCAACAAGTTTGCTCAGTTACAATTCCATACCAGATCCATTAAAATTTTATGCAAGTGCTGCTGATGGTAGTAGTCATTTTGGTCAATCGATACGTAGAATACCGGATGGGGGAAATTGGGCTGGTATTGGTCAACCATCATATGCTTCATGTAATGACCCTAACAATTGTCTAACAGGCTCTTTAATAGGATATTGCAACGGGTCAGGTACTGTAAATATTACATCAGGTCAAGCTCCATTTACTTTTTTATGGAACGACGATTTAAATCAAACAACTCAAACAGCTACAAATTTGTGCGAAGGAATCTATAATGTAATTGTAACAGATGCAAATAACTGCCAAGAAACTTACAATATTAGTGTTATAACAAATCCTTTCGATTTAATTACCAATATTCAACAACCAGGTTGTTTACAATCAAATGGTTCCATTAGCATTGATCCATATAATGCCGATTATACGTATTCTTGGTCGCCTAATGTATCCTCGACAAATAGTGCAACTAATTTACCCCAAGGAACCTATCAAATTACAATTACACAATTTAATTGTACATATGATACTACAATAGTTTTGCAAAACCCAGTGCCTTTTGAAACATTCTTTCAAATTCAACAAACTACATGTGGTGAAAATAACGGTTTAATTATCGTTGACAATACACCAAACAGTTCAGTTTATTCCTACACATGGACGCCAGCAGTAACAAATTCAAATAGTGCAACGGACCTTGCTCCAGGATCTTATCAAGTAAGTATATCTGATAATACATGTGCTTTTGATACTACGATAACGATTTTGCCAAGTTCGGGATTAAACTCTACTGCAACAATTTATAATTCTACTTGCCAACAAGCCAACGGTGCAGCTGATTTGGATATCTCGCCAAATGGAATTTATTCGTTTATTTGGCCGATCGGTGTTAACTCCACAATCGATAGTGCATCAAATTTAGCTACAGGTTCCTATTTAGTTTCATTTACAGATGGGATTTGCACTGGAGATACTACGATTTTAATTTCCACGACAACACCTCCAACAGACATTTCTACCAACATTACCGCGACGCAGTGCGATGAAAATACTGGAGAAATTGCAATTGCCACAACAACGGGAGGAACTTCGCCCTACACTTATTCCATTAATAATGGTATTTATTCTTCTGCTCAAGTTTTTGATAGTTTGGCTCAAGGAACCTTTACCATTTCTGTACTCGACGCTAACAATTGTTCGTATCAAGAACAAGCTTTAGTACCGATGTTTGCTGGTCCTGCACTTATTCAAGTCGGTATCACAAATCCGAATTGTGGATTAAGCAATGGTTCACTAATTATCAATGGAACCATTGGGGGTTCAGCCCCTTATCAATACACTGTTAATGGAACTAGTACTCAACCTCAATCTAGTTTACAAGATCTAGGCATCGGCTCATATATCTTAAATGTCGTGGATGCGAATGGCTGTATTTACAATCAAACTGAAGCATTGATTATGACTGCGGGAGAAACAGTAATTCGCATTCCAAATGTTCTTACCGCTAATGAGGATGTAACCAATGACATTTGGAAAATCTACACCAAATGTATCGAAGGATTAAGGTGTGAAATTTTTAATCGATGGGGGAATAAAATTTTCGAATTCGATGAATTGACAGAGGGGTGGAATGGCAAAACCATGAATGGTACGGAGGCTGTAAGTGGGGTTTATTTTTACAAAGTTACATTTGACTTATTTGGTGAGGAAGAAAATGATGAAATTTATCACGGGCACATTACCTTAATCCGATAGGTATTTCAGTGCCTCTCGCTTGGCTAAACCCTGAATTCCTGACTCATGAACAAACGCTTTTACAGATGTCGGATTGGTTTTTGCGTATTCCCTTAAAGACCATCCAATAGCTTTTTGAATAAAAAATTCTTTATCCTGTTTTGATTCTAGAATAAGTCCTTTAAGCAAGGTGAAATTTGTTGCAGATCTATAACGCAACTGAAAAATCAGACAGGAGCGTCTTAGCCACATATTTTGACTTTTGCGCCAAGAATTGATAACTGTATCGCGCTGATTTGGAAATAATCGTAAATAGCGACCGAGGAAATTACTTGCTAACGTATCCACGGAATCCCACCAAGAATGATTGGTTAGCAAAAACTCAAGGAGAGATAAATCGTCGATCATTAGTTCTGTATCTTTCCATTTTGCAATGTAATCCATGGCAACATAATGAAATTCACGTTGCTCCTTTTGCCACAATTCAAAGATTAGATCACGTTTATTTTCAGGCGTAAAATTTTTAGGAATAGTTGAAAACCAACTCTTTTGTAGAGGCGCTCGAGTAGGTTTTTTAATACCATAAAACGCAAATCGATTTTTCATGTAACGAGACATGCTTCCCGCCTCAGCATCGTT
>DORI01000132.1:14837-18526 GCA_003512365.1 Crocinitomicaceae bacterium
CAAATCATAAGCCGGGTTCTGTATCCTTTGCTGCAAGCAGCTCCGTTGTCTATCATTTCTCTAGTACTAATGTCACCATTAGCATCAATCAACCTACCCTCCGAGATTGGGCGAGCAACCCTCAAGCCTCGGTATATTTGGTCTTTCAGTTCGTAAGGTTTGCCTTGCCGTTCTTGTCACCAACAACGCGGTGGGCTCTTACTCCACCTTTTCACCTTTTCCCATACCAGGCGAACTGGTCTGGGTAGTTTGCCTTTCTGCGGCACTTTCTGTTCCCACAAGCTTAAACCTGTAAGACCTTCCCGTTAGGAAGTACGATGCTCTGCACTGCCCGGACTTTCCTCTCTTTCGATAACTCAAAACAGCGATAGACTGATTTGCCTTTGTGTAATTATTCTTTTATCCATCTTGTGAAATGGATTTTTTCATTGCCTATAACTCTAAGTGTATAAATTCCTTTAGATAAACTCTCAACATTAATAGCCTTGTCATTTAGATCCTCAGCACTTTCTAAAACTATCTTTCCATTATTATCTATAATTAATAATTGATTAAGCTTATCATCGGACCTTAATTTAAGAATATCATGACTAGGATTTGGATATAGAATTATTGACTCATTGTATCCGTTATTTGCCAAGGAAAGAACATTACTATTATTTTGAAATTCAATCGATTGGATTTGATTTTGACCGTTTGAATTGTTCGTGATTATTTTTAGCATTGCATCCAGATTATCCATTGCAAGCCATTCATATTCAAAAGTTTGAATTACTGGTAAACCAAACCATGCTCCTGACCCAAAAAAAGTTTGATAGACGGAATCTTTCTCTAAAATAGTTCGTTTCAATCGCAACACCTCACAAGAACCATTTGGTAGTATAAGTTGCCCAAAACCATCGATAGTACTTGTTACATATCTATATTGTTTGATTTTAAAGTCAGCTGCGGGATTGAGGTCTATAAATGTATATCCGTTTGTCTCAAAATTCTGTTGGTATACCATGGGAAATTGATATCTTTTTTCAATAGAATCTGATTTAAATGCAACATCAATACCGTTAACCTTTACAGAGAAACCTATTTTGTTTATCGCCGAGCTTGATGATTTCTGATAAGATCTAACATCAGATAAATTGACTGGAAGAATTCCATTCAACACATCAATTGGAATGGAATTATCTGGAATAAAATAAGAAGCTTGATAGCTTGAAGGGGCAAAAATACCGAAAGTAAGTTGTACGGGACTAAAACCGATTGATGTAAAATTCTCAACGTATTCAGAACTTGGTGTCAAGCTAGAAAAATCCCAAACTTGAGAAGAACCTGTAGTTGTAAAATCAATTGAAGTAGCGTTTGAAGTGCTGAGTATTACGGAGTCTCCAGCAGAGGCAAAATCCGATTGATTTAATATTATTTGACCATTTAATTCTAACGCAGACAGCATTAAAAACAGCGAAATTTTTTTCATGTTCGAAATATACAACTTTTTGGAATTATAGCATTCAAATTCTTAGATATAAATTTATAATTTTATCGCAAATAAATTAGTCATCTCGATTTCAATGAATACAGGTTGAGATTTGATTTGATACTTTCGAATTAATGAAAATCAATATACGTAAAGTACTTACAGATTATATTTCAATTGATAATTTTTTAGTATCAGTTGATCCTCTACGTTCTGTAGATGAAGGTGGGGTTGTACTATATAATGGACAAAATACAAACATTATAGAATTGTCCTCTATATTAAATAAGGCAAAAAAAATAGAGAGAGAAACTGGCATCAATCCACTTTGTCAAACCTTTGGAATTGCTCAACTTAATAAAAATTTGAAATCATCCTTAACTGTACCGATAAAAATTCAGGAAATAAGTTGTGGCATATCTGATANNTAATATTATAGAATTCAAGAATATTGGTGAGCCCTTTTTGAATCCTTTTCTGATTGATTACTTACTGAGTAAAGGGATAGGAAATATTTCAAACTTAGATTCCTTCATAGAATTAATTCCCGAACATATTATTACAGATTTTTCAACTTCTTACATAGGAAATTTCCATCCACACAGGTATGAGTTAATTCGGGACATAGATGAGATTGACAAGTCCTATTCACTTTCATCAACACTTTCAAACTTATTGCTCCTCGAGCCAGTTGATCAAGAGGTCTTAAAGTTGGAAGGAACTTATGCACCGATAGTAGCATCCGATTTTGATCAAATGGAAACATTGGAGAAATTTAAACAGCAATCTATTTTAGTGCAAGGACCTCCTGGAACAGGAAAGTCTCAACTTATCGTAAATACAATTGCTCTTGGACTTCAAAACGATAAAACAATACTTCTATCCTCCGAGAAAAAATCTGCGTTAGATGCGGTTCACCTGAGATTAAAAACTCTTGGACTACACCGTTTGTGTTTAACTAATTTTGCCAAAAATGAACAAAAATTAATTTGTTCTGACCTAAAAAAAACATGGGAATACTTTCAAAATTTTAAACCTCAATCATTTCAAAATGCAGATTCAGCTTTCCCATTTGATGACAGTTTAAAGTCCTTAATTTCAACTTTATCTGAACATAACGAGATTTGGGATAAATTGATTAGCTGGTTGAGTGAAAGTGAAAATAATAGGTATCACACAGTCGAAATTGGGGACTTTTCATTTGAGGAAATCCTATCACAATTGAGTAAATTAAATCCAGCAATTCATTCTCAAGTAAAACGAATAAATTCAATTCAATTCACTAATTACGATGATTTTGGCAAACAAATTGAAAATACAGAATACCTGCTTTCTGAACTAAATAAACTCTATCCTGTAGAATTAAAAAGAGATGTAGATAAACTGGTTGTTAAAATACTCACGCTTCAACATTACGGTTCTCAATTTTATAAAGCATACGGTGAAATCATTGCTTCGAAATCACGGAAACTTTCTAAACTCTATTCTACTGCTTTAACGATTGAAAAAGATGAGAAAAATTGGGATTTTAACCTTGAGCATTGGATTAAAAGACCTTCCCCACAAGAATTGTCTTTTTTAAAGAAACAAAGCGCAAATCAAGGATTATTTAATCGACTTAAGTTTAAAAATGAATGGAAAAAATGGGTACGCATTTCCGGTATTTCTCCTAATGAATTGATTTCCGAATTGGAACAATTTTATCAATTTGAAAAAAAGAGAAACACGTTTGACGTAGAACTTTCTTTGCTAGGAATTGATTCCATTCCGACCTTGAAGTCCATTTACCAACTATCAACTCAACACAATCAAGATGATTGGGCTTGGTATAACTCTCTATCGAAAGAGCAACTTGATGGATTAAGAGAAATGCAAGTAAAAATTCAACAATTAAAAAGGGATTTTCAAACAGTCTTTCATTTTGAGGAAAACGATTGTTTAGCAAAGTGTTTAGAAGAAATGAAAAATAATGTGGATGAGCTCAAAAACCAACTAAATATTATGGAAAGGCCAGGTTCTAAAATGAAGTGCAACGCATTAGAGTGTTTGTTGAAAATACAGGCANNATATTATTTCTTACCTTCCCGAAGAACTCAAACGGCTGATCTTGAGCTGTTCTTCACATGAAGAGTTAATTGCGTCAGTTTACCATTCATATTGGAGAAAATTAAGTTCTTCGGGAGCTTTTCCAAAAAAGAGGGTGCGTGAAGAATGGATA
>DORI01000255.1 GCA_003512365.1 Crocinitomicaceae bacterium
ATCCATTGTCTTATTTGCTGCAGGTAGTGGAATCACTCCGGTATTTTCAATTTTAAAGACTGTTCTTCAAGATGGGACTGGCGACGTTACTTTGTTCTATGGCAATAAAGGATTTTATGGTGTGATATTCAGAGAAGAGCTTGAAGCTTGGAAAAATAAGTACATGGATAGGCTGCGAATTGTTCACGTTTTTTCTCGTGAAAGTCCAGGGAGTAAAATTCAAAAAGGAAGGATTAATAAAGAAAAGTGCAATGATTTATACGATGCGTTTTTAGCCAAAACCACTGTTGATGAAGTTTTTATTTGTGGTCCGGAACAAATGATTCTCGACGTAAAAAGTTCATTAACTGAGAAAGGTATTGCCTCTTCAAAAATTCATTTCGAACTTTTCGGAACGAACCTGTCCAAAGAAAAATCAACGCAAGAAATTCGACCATCTTTGTCAACAAAAGTTGAAATCATATTAGATGAAGATTTGATTGATTTCGAACTAGATTCAAATGGACCTACCATTTTAGATGCCGCACAGCAAGCTGGTGCAGACTTACCTTTTGCATGCAAAGGTGGCGTTTGCTGTACATGCAAAGCTCGGGTTTTGGAAGGTACGGTGAGTATGGATGTGAATTATGCATTAACACATGAAGAGGTAGAACAAGGTTATGTTCTAACCTGCCAAGCGCATCCGACTTCAGCCTTTGTGAGAGTATCATTTGACGATTAACTAGAAAAATGGGATTATTTAATATTTTTAAAAAACAAGAAAGTCCGAAAAGAGGATTTTATGAACTAACTATTAAAGAGGTTTGTTCTCTTACAGCAGAAAGTGTCAAGATAAGTTTTGTTCTAAGTGATGATCAAAAACAGGATTTTCAATTCAAACCTGGACAATATGTGGACATTGAATCTACAATAGGTGGTGAGAAAATAAGAAGATCATATTCTATTTGCTCCACGAATGAGGATGATTTATCCATAGGTGTTAAAACAGTTCCAAACGGAAAAATGTCCAACTTTCTTCATAAAGTTAAACCAGGCGATTCCTTGAATGTTTCCGTGCCTAAAGGAAATTTTACCACAAGTGGAATAGAAGAGCACATTGTATGTATTGCTGCAGGAAGCGGCATCACACCGATTTTATCCATTTTAAGTCACTCAAACGCCAAAAAAGAGTTGTTTTATGTGAATAAATCTTTGGATCAAATGATGTTCAAAGAGGAACTGCTTAATATGTCAAGTTTAACCAAACACTTTTATCTTACTCAAAAGTCCGAAGAAAACTACCTGACAGGTCGACTCACTAAAGAGGTATTTATAGCTAAAATTAAAGCTGATTTGACCATTTTAAAGGCAACTGCTTTCTTTATTTGTGGGCCACATGAAATGGTCTTAGAAATTAAAGAAGCTCTAAAAATGTTTGGCGTTTCTGAAAACAAAATAAAAATTGAACTTTTTCAGGCAATAGTTACTGATGTTCCGAAAGAAAATGTTGTCTTTAATGGAGAATCTTCAGTCGAAGTGGTATTAGATGGAGAATCTACAAATTTGATGCTTAACTCCACGAAAAAAACAATTTTAGATAGCCTTGAAGCTAAAGGAGTGGATGCACCGTACTCATGCAGAGGTGGTGTTTGTTGTTCTTGCAAAGCAAAAGTTTTGGAAGGGTCCGTCACAATGAAAGTCAATTATTCCTTAACGGATGAAGAAGTTGCTTCGGGATACATATTAGCTTGTCAGGCACTTCCAGCGTCATCGAAAATTAAATTATCCTTCGATGAATAAAAATATTGTAATTGTTGGCGCCAGCCGTGGCATCGGATTAGAACTCACCAGAATTTTTGCCAAACTACCTGACGTACAGGTAATCGCGCTTGCTCGAAATTGCACAAAATTAAAGGATGAGTTCAGTAAGAATACTCGAGTTCATGTTTTTTCATTTGATTTAGAAGGTGATGTTCATGATCAGCTGGCCAAAATAGCTTTTCCTGAAACAGGAATCGATTACTTAATAAATAATGCGGGTTGTTTAATCAAAAAACCATTTGAGATGATTTCCGGACAAGATTTTTCAAAATCTTTTTCCATCAATGTAATTGGCGTCATGCAAACCGTACAGTATTTACTACCTAAATTCAATTCAACATTTAGTCACATAGTTAATATTAGTTCCATGGGAGCATTCCAAGGATCCGTCAAGTTTCCTGAATTAAGTGCTTACGCTGCATCCAAAGCGGCTCTTTGTAATTTTACTGAATTATTTGCTGTAGAATTTTCTGATAGTAATATAAAAATGAATTGTTTGTGTTTAGGGGCGGTGCAAACTGAAATGTTAGAAGAGGCTTTTCCTGGTTATTCCGCGCCTGTTTCCGCTAATGAAATGGCCCAATTTATTGCAGATTTCACCTTAAGAAGCGGAAAAATACTTAATGGAAAAATCATTCCTCTTAGTTTAAGTACGCCATAATTTTAGCATTTCAATTACTTTTCTTACTTTAGTTTCTGAAAATGAAACTGAAAGCTATCCTCTTCGTCCTACTTTGTTTATTTGGGAATTATTCCATTGGGCAAGATATTCATTGGTCTCAATTTAACGATAATCAATTGTATCAAAATCCAGCACATACTGGTCACTTTGATGGCGACTATCGTTTTATCGGAAATTATAGGGATCAATGGCGCAGTGTAACTGTTCCTTTTAGCACTTTTTCTACGTCGGTAGATGCGCGATTTAAAAAATGGGGTTTTGGAATTTTGGCATTTCATGATCAAGCTGGAGATGGGAAATTTCGTACCATAGAAGCACAAGGTAATATTTCTCGTTCATTTAAGTTAATGAAGGATTCAAGTCAGGTATTGCGTTTTGGTGTTAATTTTGGCATGAACCATAGACAAATTAATTGGGATTTACTTTATTTCGACAATCAGTACAATGGTTATATTTTTGATCCAAGTGCTCCTACTAACGAGAATTATCAAACCGCTAGAAAAACAAATGCTAGCGTTGGCGTAGGTGTTATGCATGAATGGAATTCAAAGACAAGGACAAAATTACAAACCGGTTTTGGGGCCCACAATTTGAATCAACCTAACCAAGGATTTTACACGGAAGAAATTAAACGAGACATGCGCTTTACTGGATTTGTGAAAGCAGTGGTACAGGTAAATCCAACCTGGGATATTATCCCCTCTGTCCAGTATTCGCATCAAGGAATCTACCGTGAACTTTTAATTGGTTCATCAGCAAGGTTGCATCTTTCTTCAAAACCTAAGTCTTATCAAGCACTTTATTTTGGTTTTTGGAACAGAGGTAATGATGCGGCTTGTGCTTCTTTGGGGTATGATTACAATGATTTTTTTGTTGGCTTAAGTTACGATATTAACTATTCCAAATTAGTTCCAGCAAGCAATATGCGTGGGGGTGTTGAAGTGGCCCTTAGATATGTAATTAGAAAATTCAAACCAAAACGCATTATCCATCGGGTATGTCCAGACTATATATAAGTTTTATACTTTTTCTTCCTTTTCTTGTTTTCTCTCAAAAAACGCGTCAGCTTGTAAAATTTGCAGACGAACAATATCAAAAAGGGGATTATTATTACGCGTTGGAGTATTACAAACAAGCTCTGGGTAAAGATTCTACCAATTTAGAAATTCAATGGAAATATGCAGAAGCGTTAAGAGCTTATAAAAACTATAGCGATGCAGAGAAGCAATACGCTAAGGTTTATGCTCGAGAGCAAGCAAAAATTTACCCTTCCAGTATACTTCAATTAGGCTTAATGCAAAAACAAACTGGAAATTATAAAAAAGCAAGTGAAACTTTCAAACTTGCCGCCAAGCTTTATGAAAAAGATAAATCCAGCTATTTATTTAAAAAAGCAGAAAAAGAAATTCAATCAACCAAGTGGGCTATATCCCAATACAGCGATACTCTAAAGCCAATGGACAAATTACCACTAACGGTCAACTCTTTTGATGCTGAATTCGGACATAGTGTGCGTGATAATCAATTAATTTTTTCCTCATTGAGGGCGGATTCAATGAAGGAGCAAGAGCAAGAGGTTTATTCTCGTTCATATAAAACCCGATTGTATAAAGCAGAAATAAAAGATGGGGATTACTTGAAAAACGAGAGAATTGATACCCTGTCATTTGAGAAGTTAAACACAGGTAATGGAAGCTTTAGTTTAGACGGAAAATACTTCTTTTTTAGTATTTGTGAAGATGAAGGATACAACTACAAATGTCGGATAGCGAGAGCAGAATATTTAGGAGACGGGAAATGGGGAAAAATTGATACCTTATTCAGTAAATTAAATGCTCAGGGTAAAAATACCACCATGCCGCATATTGCTCAAATTGCAGATAATGAAGTCTTGTTTTTTGCCTCAGATAGACAAGGATCTCTCGGTGGACTTGATATTTGGTATGCCATAAAAAATGGAAATACATTTGAAAATCCAGTAAACATTAAAGAAATAAATACTGCAGAAGGTGAATTGACTCCATGGTTTGATGCCAAAGACAAAAAATTATACTTTTCATCTTCTTGGCATAATGGCTTTGGAGGATACGATGTGTTCTTCTCCAATGTGGAAAAGAAAAACAACGAATTTGTCTTTAGTGTTCCCGTTAATGCTGGTCTTCCTATAAACAGCCCTGCAAATGATCAATATTATTTCAGTCATAACGACACCGTTTATGTGTCCTCTAATAGGATTGGTTCTTATTTTTCTAAAAATCCAACGTGTTGTAGTGATATTTTTGCCTCTTATCCATTGCCAATAATAAAAGAGATTGTAGTCATTGATACTACCATTATTCAAGAGAAGATTAGAGAAAAACTTCCCGTTGTTTTATACTTTCAGAATGACGAACCTGATGCCAAAACAACAGCAACTTCAACAAATTTGAACTATCTCACCTCTTATTCGATTTACAAATCGAATTACCCGACATACAAAAAAGAAGTTTCAAATGGAGTCACTGGAGAAATGGCAAAAAAACGTGTGAATGACCTAACCGACTTTTTTCAAAATTATGTAGACAAAGGGGTGAATGATCTTGAAGAGTTTAAGAATCTTGTTCTTGAGGAGTTAAAATTAGGATCTACAGTGACATTGACGGTGAAAGGATTTGCTAGTCCTCTGGCTAAAACAAACTACAATGTAAACTTAACAAAAAGAAGAATTTCCTCATTAGTTAATTACTTTAAAGAAACCAACAAAGGTGAATTTTTACCATACATAAATGGAAAAGCTAAAAGTGGTGGAAAATTAAGTTTTGTTTACGCTCCATTTGGTGAGTTTACCGCGGACCAAAAGACCAGCGACAATTTCTTCGATCAAAAGAATTCGGTATATTCTAGGGAAGCGGGAATTGAACGAAAAATACATATTGAAGAGGCAATTTTTGAGCGAAACGAAGCAGTCTTCCCTATCATTGTAAAAGAAAGTGTTTATTCAGCCGGCATAAAAAAACCAGGCGATATTATCAAAGGATCACACAAGATTAAAAACAACACGATGAAGGAAGTGACTTTTGTACTGTTCAATAGTAACTCGGCATTGAAAATTCAAACCACAAATACTAAGTTGAAACCAGGAGAAGAACTTGTAATTTCTTTTGAGTTAAATAGTCAACTTCTCAAAGGATTTAATCGCATTATTTATTCCATAGGAGTTGAAGGATTCAAAAATCAAATAGAATTGTTTATTACCACAGAAGTTAAATAATTGATAAAAATACCCAAAGACTTTGCTCTTTTTCGAAGAAAAAACAGACGATTGCCTTGGTTAATCCTCGGTAATTTTTTCATGTTATTAGCTTTTTGGATTTTTCTTTTTGATTTTCAACGTCTTATTTTTATTCTGGCTAATCCAGATGTATTTGAGAAATTTCCAGATTGGTTAGGTGTTTTTGTCTATTCGCTGCGTTTAGATATAGCCACTGCTGCTTTCATGTCAACCCTACCCATGATACTTTTTTCGATAATTTGTATCTTTCCTAAATCCTTTCTTAAATGGATATTTTTTGGTGTCGTGTTATTGGAAGTGTTGATTTCATGTGCCATTCATTCAGGTGAGATAATTGTTTATGTTGAATGGAAACATAAACTAACCTCAAAAGTGTTTTTGCACTTATTCCATGGCGCAGAGGTTGTTCGAACGGCTGATAATTTGTCTATTGGTTGGTTTGTAATTTTGCTAATTCTTGAATTTTTCAGTGGCTTTATTGTGTTTTGGTATGTATTCATTCAACCAATTCGATTGATGGAGTTCCTCAAAAAAAAATGGGACACTCTTTTAACGATTACTACGAGCATTTGTCTTATAGGTATTTCTTTTCTCTTCGCAAGAGGAGGATGGCAACAAATACCCATTAACATAGATTCTGCCTATTACAGCGAAGACTTCAAACTCAACGACATTAGTATTAATTCCACTTATTTTTTTGCTAATAGTTACTTGCTTTATCTGAAATCGGACTTAGAAGATTTAGTTCCAACTATTGACACGAAAGAAGCAAATGAAATTAGCAAAAGTTTGTACAACAAGCATCATCAGGACACAACCTCTGTTTTGCTCAGTGATAAACCGAATGTTGTTTTAATAATTTTAGAAGGTTGGAGTGCAAATGCCATGGGATACATGCATCATACAATTGGTGCTACACCTAACTTTGATCGTTTGGTAAAAAATGGACTTTTATTTTCAAATATCTATGCTACAAATACAACTTCTGAAATAGGCCACACATCGATTCTAGCAGGTTTTCCAGCTCTACCTGAGACCGCTATTTCCTCTTATCCTGAAAAACATAGAAAGCTCAATACGTTGAATGAATCGCTTAAAAAGGCAGGTTATCACTCTGGATACTTGTTTGGAGGTGATTTATCCTATGGAAATATTGAAGGTTTTATAAAAGAACACCACATGGATGAAGTTTGGGATGAAGATGATTTTCCATCTGGATATGACCACGGCAAATTGTCATATCACGATGAGGCCGTTTATGCTGTATTTCTTTCACGTATCAATAAAAGTAGTAATCCGTTTTTTAGAGTTGTATTTACAGGAAGCACACACGCTCCGTATGATCATCCC
Organism: Crocinitomicaceae bacterium; assembly: GCA_003512365.1. GTDB lineage: Bacteria > Bacteroidota > Bacteroidia > Flavobacteriales_D > Crocinitomicaceae > UBA952. The sequence goes on from DORI01000255.1 coordinate 7,104, forward strand.
TCTACTTCAGCTCAGAATTGGACCGGTAAAGAAGCAGATTATATGAATTCAATGATATATGCAGATCAATGTTTAGCTGATTTCATGCGGAAAGCTAAAGAACAATCATGGTACAAAAACACTTTATTTGTTATTGTATCAGATCATAGCCACTCCTGTCCTACACATGAAGTTCCTTATACTGTTGATTTTTTTAAAATCCCTTTATTGTTTTATGGTGAAGTTTTAAAAGAAACATACAGAGGAAAAATCATCGACAAAATTGGATCTCAAGCCGACTTGGCCGCCACCTTACTCACGCAATTAAAAATCGGTTCTAAAGAGTACCCCTTCAGCAAGAACTTAATTGATCCTAGTACTCCTGACTTCGCCTTTTTGGCAACTGTGAGAGGCTATGGTTTTACCTCTCCATTAGGAAAATTTATTTACCATTTCGACGCTAAGAGATACCATCAACAAACATATTCTCCTCAACATTTTCCACAGGCAAAAAAATGGAGTGACGCTTTATTCAAAGGTTACTATGAATTCTTTAAAAATCTAGAATTTCAATAAAATGAAAAAGGTTGTCACAAAGGACAACCTTTAATTTTTTTAAAGTAACGTAAATACTATCCAGAACACATTTCACATCCTTCCGGATTGTCTAATGAACATGCAATGGCAGCTTGTTGTTCTTCGATAGATTGAGCCTCCGGTTGTTCCACCACGGTTTTGTCAACTGTAAACTTGATAGCATCTGTTGCTGCTTTGGTTCTCAAGTAATACATACCTGTTTTTAATCCTTTTTCCCAACCATAGAAATGCATAGAAGTTAGTTTACCAAAGTTGGCATTTTCCATGAATATATTAAGCGATTGACTTTGACAAATGTACGCCCCCCTGTCAGCTGCTTGATCAATGATAGCTTTCTGAGAAATTTCCCAAGCAGTTTTATATAGCTCTTTCAACCTATCAGGGATTTCGTTAATATTTTGAATAGATCCGTTCGCCGCCATGATTTTTTGTCTCATGTCTTTATTCCACAACCCTTCTTTCACCAAATCCTTTAATAGGTGTTTATTTACGATAATAAACTCTCCAGAAAGTACTCTTCTTGTGTAAATATTAGACGTATATGGTTCGAAACATTCGTTATTACCAAGTATTTGAGCAGTTGAGGCAGTTGGCATTGGTGCTAAAAGCAGGGAATTTCTTACACCGTGAGCTTTAACTTCTTCCTTCAACACATCCCATTCCCATCTAGAGGTTGGTGTTACTCCCCACATATCAAATTGGAAAATTCCTTTTGAAACCGGAGAACCTTCAAATGTGGCATATGCTCCTTGTTCTTTCGCCAAATCTTTAGAGGCTGTCATTGACGCATAGTAGATTGTTTCAAAAACTTCTCTATTCAAAGCTCGCGCTTCAGGCGATTCAAAAGGCATACCGAGCAATATAAACGCGTCTGCCAATCCTTGAACACCTAATCCAATAGGACGATGTCTCAAATTTGAATTTTTAGCCTCTTCTACCGGGTAATAATTTTCGTCAATAATCTTGTTAAGGTTGAGGGTTGCCTGATATGTTACCTCGAAAAGTTTATTGTGGTCGAATGTACCTTCTTCCGTTACATACTTCGGTAAGGCTATTGATGCTAAATTACAAACCGCAATTTCGTCAGGAGCTGTATATTCTATAATTTCCGTGCACAAATTTGACGACTTAATAGTTCCTAAATTTTGTTGATTCGATTTTGCATTAGCTGCATCTTTATACAACATATAAGG
>DORI01000122.1:0-3201 GCA_003512365.1 Crocinitomicaceae bacterium
AAACAACAGCGCGAGTATTTCCTGCATCAGCAAATGCGGACAATTCAAGACGAATTAGGGGACAATCCACAAACCCAAGACGTTCGCGAATTAGAAGAAAGGGCAAAAAGCAAAAAATGGTCTGAAACTGTCGAAAAATCATTTAAAAAAGAATTGGAGAAATTACAACGTATGAATCCGCAAGGCGCAGAATATACCGTTCAATTGAATTACCTTGACTTACTTCTTGATTTGCCTTGGTCTGATTTCACGAAGGATAACCTCGACCTCAACAGGGCGAAAAAAATTCTTGAACGCGATCACTTCGGATTAGAAAAAGTCAAAGAACGCATTTTGGAATATTTGGCAGTTCTAAAACTTAAAGGCAATATGAAATCTCCTATCTTGTGTTTTTACGGGCCTCCAGGAGTTGGAAAAANNCTATTCTTTGTTTAGTAGGAGCGCCAGGAGTTGGAAAAACATCTTTAGGAAAATCAATTGCCGAAGCACTCGGGAGAAAATATGTACGCATGTCGCTTGGTGGCGTTCATGACGAGGCTGAAATTCGTGGTCATAGAAAGACGTACATCGGAGCGATGCCAGGTAGAATTATGCAAAACTTAAAAAAAGCTAGTTCGGCGAATCCTGTTTTTGTACTAGACGAAATTGATAAATTAGGAAGAAGTAATCACGGAGATCCTTCCTCTGCCCTTTTGGAAGTTTTAGATCCAGAGCAAAATCATGCCTTTTATGACAATTACGTAGAATCGGAATTTGACTTATCTAAAGTAATGTTCATTGCCACAGCCAATAGTCTTAATGAAATTCAAGGACCATTGAGGGATCGAATGGAAATAATAGAGGTAAATGGTTATACAATAGAAGAGAAAATTGAAATTGCGAGACGACATTTACTTCCAAAACAAATTCAAGAGCACGGTATAAGTGCAAAAAACATCTCCCTTGATAAAAAGACAATTGAGTCTTTGATAGAAGAATACACTAACGAGTCCGGTGTTCGTGGTTTAGACAAAGTTGTAGCCAAATTGGTTAGAAATCGTGCCAGACAAATTGCGATGGAAGAGGCATATGAAGAAAAAATTACCTCAGCAGATTTGTTCACCTACCTCGGAGCTGGAAGAAAAAGAACCAAATACGACAATAATGAAGTCGCAGGAGTGGTTACAGGTTTAGCATGGACAAGTGTTGGAGGAGATATTCTTTTTATAGAATCATCTCTTACAAATGGTAAAGGAAAATTAACGCTTACAGGAAATCTTGGTGAGGTAATGAAGGAATCGGCAATAATAGCCCTTGAGTTTTTAAAAGCCAATTCAGAATTTCTTCACCTAAATCAGGAATTATTTGACACACATAATGCCCATGTCCATGTCCCTGAAGGTGCAACACCCAAGGATGGACCAAGCGCAGGTATCACCATGTTGACTGCTTTAGCCTCCTTATTTACACAGCGTAAAGTAAAGAAAAACTTAGCCATGACTGGAGAAATTACTCTTCGAGGCGATGTGCTTCCCGTTGGTGGAATTAAGGAAAAGATTTTGGCTGCGAAGCGAGCAGGAATTAATGAGATTATTATGTGTTCAAAAAACAAGCAAGATGTAGATGACATCAATCCTGATTACTTAAAGGGATTGAAAATTCATTATGTTGAAAAAATGAAGGAAGTGTTAAATCTTTCGCTCACTAAGGAATTGGTTAAAAATCCTGTTGTGTTAAAGTGAAACTTTCCTACCTTTGAAAGGTGAAGTATAAATTCTACATTCTTTTAAGTCTCGTTTTACTTTATGTACTTCAGAGTTTTGTATCATCTCCACAAAAGGTGGAGTGGGGATTTTTTGGCCATAAAAGAATCAACAGAATTGCAGTTTTCACCTTACCGCCTGAAATGTTTGGCTTCTACAAAGAACACATAGAATTTGTTACCGAACATGCCGTCGACCCGGACAAAAGAAGGTACGCTGTAGAGGGTGAAGCACAATGCCACTATATTGATTTAGATCACTATTACAAACCTGGAGAAAATCCTTTTCAAATAATGCCGCGTAAATGGAAAGATGCGGTTTCGAAATTCACCGAAGACACCCTTCAAACCTATGGAATTGTCCCATGGCATATTTCCGTTATGAAAAGTAAGCTACAACGAGCATTTGAAACAAAGAATGTAGACTTAATATTAAAATATTCCGCAGATATTGGACATTACATTGCAGATGCACATGTACCGCTCCATACAACGGAAAATTACAATGGTCAACTTACAGGTCAAAAAGGCATTCACGGATTATGGGAAAGTCGTCTCGTAGAAATTAATGCTGAAAATTACGATTATTTCGTCGGAAAAGCGACTTATGTTAAAAGCGTATTAGACTACACATGGGAAGCCGTAGAGGACTCACATAATGCTTTAGATTCTGTTTTACGAATGGAAAAAGAAATAACGCGAACATTTCCGTCAGACCGAAAATATGCATTCGAGCAACGCGGAAACACAACAGTTCAGGTTTATTCTAAAGAGTTCTGTAGTGCTTATCATGTACAGTTAAATGGAATGGTAGAACGAAGACTTCGTGCAGCGGTAATTGCTGTCGGTTCCATTTGGTATACCGCATGGGTAGATGCAGGGCAACCAGATTTAAGATCTTTGCAAAACAAGCCTCCGACCCAAGAATTATTAAAAGAATTTCAGGCTTTGGAAGAGCATTTTCACAACGACCAACATAAAGGTAGAATTTGCGAATAATGCGAGTAGATATTTTAACCGTCGTTCCTCAACTTTTGTCTTCGCCATTTTCGGCTTCTATCATGCAACGCGCACAAGACAAAAGACATGTAGAAATTTACGTGCACAACATACGTGACTATTCAACTTCAAAACATAAAAATGTGGATGATTACCAATATGGCGGAGGAGCCGGTATGGTAATGAGCATTGAACCCATTTCGGCATGCATTGAGAAGCTAAAATCGCAACGTCATTACGACGAAATCATTTATATGACTCCTGACGGAGAAATACTAGAACAGAAGCTTTGCAACTCCTTATCTCTTTACGAAAATATCCTCATTTTATGTGGTCATTACAAAGGAATCGACGAGCGAATAAGAGAACATTACATTACCAAAGAAATTTCCATTGGTTCTTATGTACTTTCGGGTGGTGAACTCGCAGCAGCTGTACTTGTAGATGCAATTGTACGACTC
>DORI01000122.1:3227-4484 GCA_003512365.1 Crocinitomicaceae bacterium
ACTGATTCCCGGAGTTCTTAATGATGAATCTTCAGCTCTTTCGGATAGTTTTCAGGACAATCTCCTCTCTCCTCCCGTATACACGCGACCACCAGAATTCAATGGTTGGAAAGTACCCGATATATTGCTATCAGGTAATACGAAAGAAATTGAAAAATGGAGAGAAGAACAAGCATTTTTACGAACTAAAGAAAGAAGACCAGATTTATTGGATGAATAAAGTAATCCTTACATTTTTGATTCAAACCACTTTGAATTATTAACTTTGTCCAAACTTTTTTTTAAATGATTCAACTTTCAGAACGACTTTTAGCCATGGAGGAATCGGCAACGATAGCAATGGCGAAGAAAAGCAGGGAACTAAAATCGCAAGGATTAGATGTAATTTCTCTTTCTTTAGGTGAACCAGACTTTTTTACGCCAGGTTTTATTAAAGATGCCGCAAAAAAAGCTTTGGACGACAATTACACCATGTATACGCCTGTTGCCGGATATGACGATTTAAGAGAAAGTATTTCTTTAAAATTCAAGCGAGACAATAACCTGGACTATAAGAAAGACCAAATAATTGTATCGACGGGTGCAAAACAGTCTATTGCAAATGTTGTTCTGAGCCTTATAAATCCTGGTGACGAAGTCATTATCCCTGCACCCTATTGGGTTTCCTATTTGGAAATTGTAAAAGTTGCAGAGGGTGTACCTGTAGTTATTAATGCAGGAATTGATAAAGATTTTAAAATCTCCGGAGACGATTCNNAATGTTAATGTTTTCTACACCATGTAATCCAACCGGATCGGTTTACACAAAGGATGAATTGGCAGATTTAGCAAGGGTTTTAAAAAAATACCCACATATAATTGCTCTAAGCGATGAAATATATGAACACATCAATTTTATTGGTAAACACGAAAGTTTAGCCCAATTCCCGGAAATATACGAACAGGTTGTAACTGTCAATGGCGTCTCAAAAGCATGGGCCATGACAGGNNAACCTGCTCCATCACACAAAAAGCAACCATAGCAGCCATGCAAGCGGATCCTGTCGTTTTGACCGAAATGATTTCGGCATTCAAGAAACGAAAAGACCTCGTACTTTCTCTGTTAAGCCAGATTCCAGGAATTCGCATAAACAATCCTGGAGGGGCTTTTTACGTTTTTCCGGATTGCTCATCTTTCTTTGGCAAAAGTTTCAATGGAACTGTTATCTCAAATTCAGATCAATTGTGTATGTATCTATTAGAACATGGACTTGTTGC
>DORI01000085.1 GCA_003512365.1 Crocinitomicaceae bacterium
CTTTATGTCCGGGTCCAGTAAAGACAGAATTTGAGAAAACCGCAGGAATGGAAGGGGGCAATTTCTTCGAAAAAGCGATGTCTGCGGAACTTACTGCCAAAAGAGCGTACCGTGCAATGGAAAATAAAAGAGTGATTTTCATTTCTGAATATCCCTTAGGTTTTGCTTTACGTTATGTATTGCCTTTGATACCAAGGAGATGGCAAGCTGCTATGGTTTATCGTCTTCAAAAAATGTAAAAATGGCTAAGAATCTTGTGGGCTCTAAATAATGTCGTAATTTTGACGTATGAATTGGCCATCGCTATTTTTGAACGACGTCGCAGGGACTGAAATTCTGGTCATATTTTTAGTAATTCTCCTTTTTTTTGGTTCGAAGAGTATTCCAGGTATCGCCAAATCCTTGGGAAAAGCCTTGTTTGAATTTCGAAATGCTACAAATGAGATCAAACAAGAAATCAAAAAAAGCAGTGGTGATATGAAAGGAGATCTCAATTTGAATAATTTGATTAAAGATACAACCGAGGAAATTCAGCAACCATTGGATCAAGTTTTTACTGATGTGAACCATGCGGTGCATTACAACCCCGGAAATAGAGAAGTTACTTCTGGAAATCCAAGCCAGGTAACACCAACAAACGAAAACACAGAAATAGATTCACATGATTGAAGTAGGTATTATTATGGGAAGTAAGTCTGATTTGCCTGTAATGCAAGCGGCAAAAGATTTTCTTGATGAGATGGGTATCTCGAACGAAATAGCAATTGTTTCTGCTCACCGCACGCCAGAACTTATGGTCGATTATGCCAAAAGCGCAGCAGACCGTGGATTGAAAGTAATTATTGCCGGAGCTGGAGGCGCTGCACATTTACCTGGGATGACAGCATCATTAACCACACTTCCTGTTATTGGCGTTCCGGTAAAATCATCCAATTCAATTGACGGTTGGGACTCTATTCTCAGTATTCTTCAAATGCCAAATGGAATTCCCGTGGCAACAGTAGCCTTGAACGGAGCAAAAAATGCCGGTATTTTAGCTGCGCGAATTGTAGGGGCATATAATCCTACTATTCGGGAAAAGCTATCTCATNNCGTATCCATAAAACTACCGATTCCAGGCTTCCATGTTTCCTTAATTTCCTGGGAGCTCCAGCCTTTATAGATTTGTTCCTTTAAACTCGCAGTACCAGCAAGACGATTAAAAAATAAGTTTTGGTCAATAAAAACTGCTGAGTCTCCTAATAAGTCTCTTGCTTGAATCAAATAGTTGAGGTTTAATTCATACGTCCTTTTCATTTGTGATTTAGACAGATCAAACCCATGACATAGTTTAAATTTATGCATAGGATTTTTAGCTCCAATCTTTGGCTCAGGTGTGAAGGTGTGGTCTAATTTTGGAAAGCGTGGGTGACCGAAATATTCGAATGGCCGATCTGTTCCCCTTCCCACACTCACGGTAGTTGCCTCAAAAAAACAAAGGCTTGGGTAAAGTGCAATGGCGACATCAGATTTTAGGTTTGGGGAAGGAGCAATAGGCAGTGAATACCGAGTTTTATGCGTGTAATTTTTGCATGGTATAACCATGAGATCACATTGTTGTTTATTATCCAACCAACCTTCACCGTTTATCATTTTGGCATATTCACCTATTGTCATTCCATAGACGATAGGAACAGGATGCATGCCCACAAAAGATTTAAACTTGTTTTCCAAAACAGGACCATCGACATAATGCGCATTAGGATTCGGGCGATCTAACACTATCAGTTTTTTGTTATTCTCAGCACAAGCTTCCATTACGTAGTGAAGTGTAGAAATAAACGTGTAAAAGCGCACACCGACGTCTTGAATGTCAAAAAGCACAATGTCCACATCTGCCATTTGGGCAGCTGAAGGTTTCTTGTTGTTTCCGTAAAGTGAAACGATTGGAATTCCTGTTTTCTCATCGACAGAGCTATTCACGCGCTCTCCAGCATCTGCATCACCACGAAACCCGTGCTCCGGACTATAGACCTTAATCACTTGTATTTTCATGGCAATAAGCGTGTCGACAAGGTGACTTTTTTTTACAACGGAGGTTTGATTGGCAACAACAGCGATACGCTTACCCGAAAGTGAATCAAGGTACATAGAAAAACGCTCAATACCTAATTGAATAGGTTTTACATTTGGTTTGGCCGTTTCTTTGATTTCTTGTTTTTGAATGGTGTCACGTTCGCGTTGTACTTCGCCAACTAAAGTTTTGTTTTTCAGTTCGTAATTTCCGCAACTCGTTACTAAAAATGTGAAAAACGCAAACAGACAAAGAACCTTTATGTAACTTTGAACAGTAAAATGGAATAAAGTGTCATTTGAGTTTTTCATATCACGTCGACTCTCGAATAATAATACGCAAGGTAAAAAAGTTTCTAGACCTATCGTACGTATTTCCATTGTAAGTATTTCACTAGCTATTGTTGTTAACTTAATCGCGGTAGCTATCGTTACAGGTTTTCAGAACGAAGTACGCGACAAAGCGATGGGTTTCACCGCGCCAATATTTGTATCAAAAATCAATCCAGACCAAGGAGAATTGAAAATTCGAATTTTTGAATCTGAACCTATTCCTTATTCTGAAGCCATGGCAACCACCTTAAGAAACGAGGAAGGAGTTAATGCTGTTTCTCCGGTTTTATATCGTCCAACTATTTTACAATCAAAGAAATTTGAGGATAAAATCACGTTGGCATCGGGCAAAGACACCACAGTAATTCGTCAAGAAATTGCTGGTGTTTTGATGAAAGGAGTCGATGAAACGTATAATTGGTCCTTTATACAACAACATGTGATCGCAGGTGAAGTGCCGAAACATGCAGAAAAAAAAGCATTGGTACTTTCAGAAACAGTCGCAAATAATTTGAATTACAAGGTTGGTGATACCGTGTTGGCTTCTTTTTTTACTTCGAATAGAGCGGTGAAACGCGACTTCGTGGTCAAGGCCATTTTTAACTCTGGCTTTGGAGATTACGATCAGCAGTTGGTTTTTACTTCTTTGAATTACTTACAAGAAGTGAGTGGTTTAGATTTTGAAGTGCGTTTAGAAGTGAGCCCTATGCTTAATGCAGATGGATCTTTGCAGCTGGAAGCTGTTACCAATAAAGCGGATGATGCCGTTCAGTTTAACTGGAATGGAATGACGGGTTCTTCTAAAATTTCTTGGGAAGTTGGGGGTCCTCGGGAGGTTGAACTAATTGCGCGAACTCAGAATGAACAAGGAGAAATCGAATCAGATACACTGCTACTCACGTTCGATATGACGGCTCTGAATCGTGTCTCTGAACTTTCGAGAAATGCTGAAATTGACATCCAATTTGAAAACAATTCCTTTAAAATATCAGGCCAAAATAAATCATTGACGATTCGTTGTGATAATCCTTCTTACAAAGAAGGGGCCTATATTTCAGGCTACGAAATTGGTCTCACTGATTTTTCTAATTTGGAGGGAAAAGCGGAACAATTAAGAAATCAGTTGCAATTGAAACCGGATAAGTATGGAAACTTAGTGCAAGTAACTACTGTGAAAGAAGCGGAAAGTGATTTATTCGCATGGCTGGATTTCCTTGATGTAAATGTGTATATCATTATCACGTTGATGTTGCTAATTGGGGTTATCAATGTGGGTTCTGCAATTTTGGTCATTATTGTAGTTCGTACGAATTTCGTAGGTATTATGAAGGCGATGGGTGCAAGTAATTGGTCGATAAGAAAGGTTTTTGTGTACGAAGCAGGATTTCTCATTGTGAAAGGGCTCATACTTGGAAATCTACTGGGAATTGGCTTGTGTTATCTTCAAATGAAATGGAAGGTTTTTTCATTAGATCCTTCTGTTTATTACCTAGATGCCATACCAATTCATTTCTCATGGATGAATTTACTTCTCATCAATTTTCTGACAATCGTTGTGTGCTTGCTGGCATTGGTGATTCCAAGTATCGTGGTGACGCGCATTACACCCATTAAGTCCATTCGTTTTAATTGAGATGTATTCTTTTCATATTTCCGAACGCGTTACTATTTTAAATGAAACTGGATTTTTTACGGTACTCGAGATTAAGGGAGAAAATTTACTTTTAGAGGATGAATTCGGCTTCCAACGAACGGTGTTAAGATCTGTCGTATGTAAAACGCAGCGGATTGACGTAAAAGAGGTTTCTCATAAAGATTCAATTGGTATTTCGACAAAACTTGTACTTAATGATGGAGAACTTCCGCAAATTGATCTTCACTGCGAGGCCTTGGAAGATAGGGGAGTAATCATGAGAAAAGAAGAGGCAATACTTGAAATTCAAGTGAAAGAATTTAAACTGTTTTGTAACCGAATGATCGATCAGCGGCAAACACGTTTTCGTGTCGTTCATGGAATTGGTGCAGGAGTTCTTCGACAGGAGATTCGCAATTTACTCAAAGAGCGAAAGGGGTATACCCTACACGACAATCAGGTAAGCTTTGGTAGAGTAGGTGTTTCACTTGTCGAATTGCAACTAAATAAAGCTGAAAAGTTCTAATTCCCAAAGTCAAATATTTTTTAATTATATAGATGATGTAATTTAAGCAATTTTCCCCCAGTTGGGTTTACTCGCCAGAAATTGTTGCAACACTTGTTTCATCTTTTGGTGTTCCGCTAGTTCTAAGGTAAAATCTTTAGAAATTAATTCGTGTACCGTATTTCGTGCTAATTGAATTATTTGACCGTCTTTTGCAAGATTGGCGATTTTAAATTGTAGGGCCCCGCTTTGTTGAGTACCCATTAAATCACCTGGACCTCTTAGTTGCAAGTCTACTTCAGAAATTTCAAATCCATCCTGTGTCTCTACCATCGTATCCATACGCTTTTTGGATTCTTTAGAAATAGCGTCCCCCGTCATGAGAATACAATAAGATTTTTCAGCACCCCTTCCGACGCGACCTCTCAGCTGATGTAACTGAGACAAGCCGAAACGTTCAGCACTTTCAATGACCATTACTGAGGCATTTGGAACGTTTACGCCAACTTCAATAACGGTTGTGGCAACCATTATATGTGTTTCTCCTTTCACGAATCGTTGCATTTCGTATTCCTTTACTTCAGGTTTCAGCTTGCCGTGAACTATACTCACCTGATACTGGGGCATCGGAAAATACCGAGAAATTGCTTCAAAACCGTCCATTAAGTTGTGAAAATCCATTCGTTCCGATTCTTTAATCAAGGGATATACCACATAAACTTGCCTTCCTTTATCGATTTCCTTTTTCATGAATCCGTGTAGGGCTAAACGGTGACTTTCGTAGCGATGAATAGTGCTGATGGGTTTTCTTCCAGGAGGTAATTCGTCGATAACCGAAACATCAAGATCACCATAAAATGTCATGGCTAATGTGCGAGGTATAGGTGTTGCCGTCATTATTAGAATATGCGGCGCAAGGGTATTTTTTGCTCTCATTTTCGCACGCTGAGCTACTCCAAACCGATGTTGCTCGTCAATCACAACGAGCCCAAGATTTTGAAATTGAACGGGATCTTCCAACAAAGCGTGTGTGCCAATGAGAAGTTTACAAGTTCCATTTTCAAGTTCTTCATGAATGATTTTTCGCTCGGCTTTTTTCGTTGATCCTGTGAGTAAATGAATGCCGATAGACATTTGTCCAAGCAGTTCCTTGATATTCTCAAAATGCTGGGTGGCTAGAATTTCAGTAGGAGCCATCAACGCAGCTTGAAAACCATTTCCATTGGCGATGAGCATACACAACAAAGCAACTAAAGTTTTTCCACTACCCACATCTCCTTGAACAAGTCGATTCATGTGTTTTCCAGAGCCTAAATCTTTGCGAATTTCTTTGATGACGCGTTTTTGGGCATTTGTCAATTCGAAGGGTAAATATCGCGCGTAAAACTCATTGAAATAGTCGCCAGTAGTTTCAAAAACATGCCCTTTCGTTTCTTTCTCATTTTTACCTTTTCGAATCAATAATTCCAATTGTAGAAAAAACATTTCTTCAAATTTGAGTCGAAAACGTGCGCGCTCCACTTCTTGTAGATTTGCCGGTTGATGTGTATTAACTAGTGCTTCTTCTTTGCCAACTAAGCGATGTTGTTGCGCAATCCATGAAGGTAAAGCATCTTCTATTTTCCCAACGATTTGCGGTAATAGTGTGTTAACTAATTTCTCGATGCCACGGGAATGTAATCCCTTTGCACTTAATTTTTCTGTACTTGGATATAGCGGTTGAAAGCCTGTGTGTCGATGTACTTCTGCTAGCGGCGTGAGCTCTGGATGCGGAATGTTCCATGAACTCCCGTATAATTTTGGTTTCCCAAAAAGTTGATAAGCAACATTGATTTGAAGTTGTGACTTGATCCAATTGCCTCCTTGGAACCAAATTAAATCTATAGCCCCGGAGTCATCACGAAACCGCGCCATTAATTTCTTCGCCCGACCAACACCAATTTCTTTAATGGATTCAATCCAACCCTTAACTTGAACATGATTTTCGGCATAGGGCAATTCGGAAATGGAGGTGTAAGAACTTCTGTCAATGTACCGATAAGGGTAATGTTCAAGTAAATCTTGATAGGTGTATATTCCCAATTCGGCTCGAAGAAGTTCAGCACGTTGTGGGCCAACGCCTTTTAAATATTCAATAGAAGTTTCAAGAATGTGAGGCATTGCCGGATTTCCGCTTATTGCCAAACACCCATTTTGGAGAATTTCTCGATGCGGTCATTAACTCGTTGATTGGCATCTATGGCGTTTAGTTCTTTTAAGTAAGACTTTATTCTTTTCTTAACAATACTGAACATTTCTTGTTGACTTCGGTGCGCACCGTTTACAGGTTCCTCAATAACATCATCTACTAAACCATTTTTCTTCATGTCTGTAGATGTCAATTTCAATGCATCTGCAGCTTTCTCCTTGAAATCCCAAGATCTCCAAAGAATAGAAGAGCAACTTTCAGGAGAAATAACAGAATACCAGGTATTTTCTAACATCACTACTTTATCGCCAACACCAATCCCAAGAGCACCACCAGATGCTCCTTCACCTATAATAATACAAATCACAGGAACTTTCAAACGCATCATTTCATAGATGTTTCGAGCAATGGCTTCTCCTTGTCCGCGTTCTTCCGCTTCAAGCCCTGGATAGGCTCCTGGGGTATCAATGAAAGTGACTATAGGTTTGTTAAATTTTTCAGCTAATTTCATCAAGCGAAGTGCCTTTCTGTATCCTTCAGGATTTGCCATCCCAAAATTACGGTACTGTCGCATTTTTGTATTGATTCCCTTTTGTTGCCCAATAAACATTACGGTTTCTCCGTCTAATAGACCAAAACCTCCCACCATAGCTTTGTCGTCTTTAACACTTCTATCGCCATGGAGTTCTTGAAATTTTCCTCCTGTAATGGCATCAATGTAAGCCAAAGTGTAGGGTCTATCGGGATGTCTCGACAATTGAACGCGCTGCCAAGGAGTTAAGGAGCTATAAACTTCCTTACTCTTTTCTATTAGCTTCTTTTCTAGTTCTTTAATCTTGTCTCCCATTTCCACTTCTGTGGACTCGGCAATTTCTTTTGTTTTTTCAATTTGCTCCTCTAAAGCTTTAATTGGTTCTTCAAAATCAAGATATGTCGACATGTTCAATTTTTTTTACAAAGTTAATTTTTTCTTTAAGAACAAGCCAAACATTTTCGAAGGACCACATTCTGGCATGCAAGCAATGTGTACCTTTGCGATGTGATAAGTTTTCCTCCTGCGAAAATTAATATTGGATTGAGCATTCAATCAAAAAGAACCGATGGTTACCACGATATCGTAACGATCATGGCACCTATTCCTTTGTATGATATACTGGAAGTATTGCCAGCAGAAGGGTTTTCTTTTGTCCAAACAGGCTTAGTTCTTCCGGATGATGGTAAGTTAAATTTGTGCGAACGAGCTTTCTATCTAATGAAAGGAAAATATGGAATTGGAAACGTAAAAATTCATTTGCGAAAACAAATTCCATTTGGAGCAGGCTTGGGTGGTGGTTCTGCCGATGCTGCCTATGTACTCAAAGCACTCAATGACTTGTTTAATTTATCCATTGAAATAGGTGAATTAGAAAATTTAGCGGCGCAATTAGGAAGCGATTGTCCTTTTTTTATTGATGCCACTCCTAAGTTAGCTACAGGACGAGGTGAAGTGTTATCTCCAATCGAAGAGCGAATTTCAGGTCTTCGATTGGTTGTTTTAAATCCAAAAATTCATGTGAGCACAGCCTTCGCTTATGCGGCGATAGTTCCTCAAGACAAGCATTTGGACTGGGAAGCATCGTGGAATTCTCCAATCGAGGAATGGCAGGGATTATTTACCAATGATTTTGAAAAACCAATTTCAGATCATATCCCTTTGATTTCTGAAATCATTCAAGAATTAAAAAATCAAGGAGCTCTATATGCGGCAATGTCAGGAAGTGGTTCTTCCGTTTTTGGCTTATTTGAGAAAACAGAAAAACCGAATTTCTCTAGATTTCAGGAATTTCTCGTTCTAAATGAAGTAGTTTGATAAAAAAAACTTAAAAAAAAATCTTGAAAATTCGCAGAATAAAATAATTTTCTTACTTTTGAACTTGTCATAATGACACTAAGTATCGTTAACTTTAATTAAAATTAAACTATGAAAAGAATTTTTACTTTATTAACTGTGCTTTCATTTAGCACATTAACTTTCGCTCAGTCAATAGGAATGATTGGCGATTTCTCGAATTGGTCGACTGATGAGGTAATGACCACTTCTGATAATGTTATCTACACTACAACCGGATTTACTTTCACAGTAACTGGTGGTGTCAAATTCAGACAAGATGCAGACTGGGCAATCAACTGGGGTGATGCTGCTTTCCCTTCAGGAACAGGAACTCAAGGAGGTGCAAATATCCCTGTACCTGCTGGAACTTATGACGTAACATTTAACATTACTACTGGTGAATATAGCTTTACTGCTGTATCTACTGGATTTGATGAAATCGGTTTTACAGGTGGGTTCAATGGTTATCAAGCTGTAGTACCAATGGCAACATTGGACGGAATCGATTACCAATATACTGATAAGTTTTTTGGTGAACCAAATGTAAATTTCCAAAGGACAGCGCCTACAACGGCGACTTGGGGTGGGAGTGCATTCCCTTCAGGTACGGCAGCAGAGAATGCTTCTGACATTCCTTTAACTGTCGGGTACTACAACGTTGCATTCAATAAAAACACACTTGCTTACAACTTTCAACAAGTACCAGTAGGATTAATTGGTTCAGCAATCCCTCCATTTGATTGGTCAGTAGATGTACCAATGGAATCTACTGATGGAGGAATCACACATTACTTATACAACTTCACAATTGGTGATGGTGTAGCTAAATTTAGAGCTAATGGTGGATGGGCTATGAATTGGGGTGGTCCTGCAGATTTTCCAGCTGATACGGCATTCGTAAATGGTCCAGACATTGCAGTTGCTGCAGGAACTTACGATACGATTTCTTTCAACCGTTATACAGGTCAATTTAATTTTGGTGGTTCAGTT
Organism: Crocinitomicaceae bacterium; assembly: GCA_003512365.1. Taxonomy (GTDB): domain Bacteria; phylum Bacteroidota; class Bacteroidia; order Flavobacteriales_D; family Crocinitomicaceae; genus UBA952. Next base: position 9,572 of record DORI01000085.1, read on the forward strand.
TCTCCAGGTTTAGGAATTAACGAACTAGAGAAAATCAATGCTTCTGCCTTCCCAGTGCCCGGTGAAGATATCATCACTTTTGTTGCTGATGCAGATGATTTTGAAGTAGTAATCACTGATTTGACTGGTAAAGTTGTAATGAAAACAGCTAGTAATACAGTGAATATTTCAACACTAAACGCTGGAACGTATCTTTATAAATTAACATCTGGTAATCGAACAGGTTCAGGTAAGTTAATTAAGAAATAAGTAAATTTTGAGTTGAAAAAGGCCTGAGTTTTTAAAACTCGGGCCTTTTTTGTAAATTGAAGAATTATGAAGTACATTGTTTTTGTTTTTTCGCTTGCTTTTACGATTTTTGTGAATGCTCAACTTTTAACAGTAAATCCGGCTTTTCCAACCGTTAATGACGTGGTGACCATAACCTATGATGCAACCTTAGGAAATGCAGCATTGGTTAACCAAAATCAGATTTATTGTCATACCGGATTAATAACAACAACTAGTACTTCACCAACCAATTGGCAATACGTTCAAGGAACATGGGGAACTGCCGATCCTGATGTGGCAATGACCAATATTGGAAATAACAAACACCAAATAACATTAGATATAGATCAATTTTACGGTGTTCCGGGTACTGTAACGGTACTGAAATTGGCATTTGTATTCAGAACAGCAAATGGATCAATCGTGGGCCGAGATTCAGACGGTTCAGATATCTATTACGATTTAGTGCAACCATGGTTGCACTANNCAACTTTTCAGTCCAAATAACAATGCTACCATATTAAATTTGGGAGAATCTCTATCTGTTAACGGGCAGTCCAGTCAATCATGCACGTTGTCCTTGTTTGAAGATGGACAACTTTTAGCGACATCGGCAAATGCAAATACGTTAAATTACAACCTAACAGCAACAACCCAAGGAACACATCTTTTGAAACTTACAGCGTCTAATGGTTCAGAAATATTTGAAGACAGCGCTTATTATACGGTGAATCCATCGATTACTTTACAAGATCCACCATCCGGAACTAAAAATGGTATTAATTACATCAATGACTCTACCGTCGTATTACGATTATTTGCTCCTGAAAAGGAACACGTCTATGTAATCGGTGATTTTAACCAGTGGGTGCCTTCTGCCAACTATTACATGAATTTATCCTTGGATTCTACAACGTGGTGGTTAACAATCGGAGGATTAACTCCTGGGCAACGCTATGGTTACCAATATTTAATTGACGGAAATTTAAAATTAGCTGATCCACTCAGCAGTTTGATTTTAGATAAAAATAATGACGCCGCAATTGGGGCCTTAACAAATCCAAACCCACATCCATATCCTATTGGATTGACAACAGGATTTGTTACTGTTATGCATCCTGGTGCAACGGCATATACGTGGCAAAATACAAATTTCACAGCTCCTGAAAACAAAGACTTATTGATTTATGAAGTTTTAGTTCGAGATTTCGTTCAAAAACGGAATTACCAAACATTAATTGACACACTCGATTATTTGGATAAACTGGGAATTAATGCAATCGAATTAATGCCTCCTGGCGAATTCGAAAACAACGAAAGTTGGGGATACAATCCTTCCTTTCACATGGCTTTAGATAAATACTACGGTACGCCCCAGAAATTCAAGGAATTTGTAGATTCGTGTCACGGACGTGGAATCGCGGTTATTGTTGACATGGTTCTTAATCATGCTTTTGGTCAAAATCCAATGGTGAATATGTATTGGGATGCAGTGAATAACCGTCCAGCAGCAAATAACCCTTGGTTCAATGCGATTTGTCCGCACGAACCATATTGTTGGGGTTATGATTTCGATCATACCCGGCAGGCCACCAAAGATTATATTGACCGTGTAACTAGCTTTTGGCTTGAAGAATACAATATTGACGGTTTCAGATTCGACTATACCAAAGGTTTCATCAACAATGGAAATGGATTCAGTACTGATCGAATTAATATCCTCAAGCGAATGGCAGATACTATTTGGTCAGTGAAACCGAATGCATATGTTATTTTAGAACATTGGTGTGATAACGCAGAGGAAAAACAACTAGCCGAATATGGAATGATGCTTTGGGGCAATTTGACGTATTCTTACAACGAAGCCACGATGGGTTATACTTCTACTTCGAATATCAGTAATGGAATATACACAGCAAGAACTTGGACTGTTCCTCATTTAGTAACGTACATGGAAAGCCACGATGAGGAGCGCTTGATGTATAAAAACATCACTTTTGGAAGTACAGCCAATCCAAATCACAATACGAAGGATGAATACATTGCATTAGGAAGAATGCAAGCGGCAGCCGTAATTTTCTTCTCTCAGCCGGGACCACGGATGATCTGGCAATTTGGAGAGTTGGGTTACGATATCTCCATAGATGTTCCGTGTCGCGTTTGTAATAAACCCATTTTATGGAATTATTTCACCGAAGCGCGCAGAAGGCAATTGTATGATGTATACGCAGCCATGATGCATTTGAGAAATACGTACAGTACCTTCACTACATTGAATTTCAACTACATGCTTTCTGGGGCAGTTAAACGAATGAAACTCAACGATCCTGAAATGAATGCGGTTGTTCTGACAAATTTTAGTGTGAACAATCAAGATGCAACACCTTCTTTTCATCATACGGGAACATGGTACGAATATTTTACGGGAGATAGTATTGTAGTTTCTGACGTTAATGCTGTTTTAACTATGACTCCGGGAGAATATCGTGTTTATACAGACGTGAAACTTGATCAACCTCAAATTACGGATGCGCCAGCTTCATTGGATGAATTAGTCATAGAGGAAAAATCATTAATTCTATATCCAAATCCAACCAAAGAAGAAGTTTCTATTCGATTCAATTCAATTTCCAGTAGCGCTATACAAATCTTACTTGTAGATGCACTTGGAAAGACAATTCTTGAGAAAAAAATTCCTGTAATATCTGGTGAGAATAATGAAAAGTTAGATTTAAATGGAATTTCTTCTGGTAATTATTCTCTGTTTATTATTCAAGGAAATCGAATTCAAACAAGCCATTTGAATATTGCACCATGAAGCATATTTTAATTGTACTTGTTTTATTTATTGTAAATTTTGGATCTGGACAAATTGTTCACCCACCAACGAATGAAGGATTTTTGCAAGATGAAGTTGCATCAATTTATATAAACTTACCTTCAGCTCAACTGGATTTATTACTTGGAGACAGTCTTTACTCCGACCATGAATTTTTAGCTCAATTTACCTATCAAAGTACAAATTTCAATCTTTCATTAAATCAAGTTGGTTTTCGTGTTAGGGGAAACACGTCGAGAAATGCAGGAAAAAAATCTTTTAATATTGATTTTAACGAGTTTGTACCAGGTCAGAAATTTATAGACGTTGATAATATGAATTTGATAGGAAATCACAATGATCCTTCCCAACAGCGCGCCTGGCTTTCTGGTGAAATTTTAAAGGATGCTGAATTACCTGTATCAAGAAGTAGTTTCATAAAACTGTTTATCAATAATGAATATAAAGGTCTGTATTTAAATAACGAAGCGATTGATGATGAATTTTTACAATCTCGTTTTATCAATGACGATAGTGGTAATTTGTACAAATGTATTTGGGGAGCAGACCTATCCTACCAAGGAACAAATACGCTGGCCTATTCTTCTGTTTACGAATTAAAAACTAACAAAACACTCAACGATTACAGCGGACTTATTCATTTTCTTGAAGTTTTATATTCAAGTTCTATTAGTGAATTCCCATGCGCCATTCAAGAAGTTTTTGATGTGGATTTGTATTTAAAAACATTGGTTTATGAAATATTGATAGGTCACTGGGATGGTTATGCCGCCAACAAGAATAACTATTATTTATACCAACGCCCGTCTGATGGAAAATTTGTATTTATTGAATATGACATGGACAACACATTCGGAATCGATTGGTTTTCAATTGATTGGTCAACAAGAAATATTAACAATTGGCAAATTGGAAATCGACCATTGATCCAGCGACTATTTTCTGTACCTTATTTCGAAGATAGATTTAATTTTCACATGCAAGAGGCACTGAATTCTGTTTTTACAGGAAATTTAATTCAAGAACTAGAATCTAAACAGCTACTAATTCAACAAGCCGCATTTGATGATGTTTACAAAGAATTGGATTATGGATTTACGGACCAAGATTTCTTAAATGCCATTTATTCTACATTCGGGAATCATGTAACCAATAACTTTAGTGATTACATTTCAACTCGAATACAAACCGCAACAATCCAACTTACTACGTATCAAGGAATAGAAAATCCTTGTTCGTTGTCTATAAATGAGATAGTGGAAAATGCTGAAGTTGTTGAGAGAATTGATCTCTTAGGTCGAAAAATTCACGAAAAACCGATGTCTAATCAACTAATTATTGAAATTTTATCAGATGGAAAAACTAGGAAAACTGTTTTTGTCGATTAGTTTATTTTATTTATTGAGTTCAGGAGTTTTTGCCCAGAAAAACTATAAAATTGAACACATTGAACCCATGAATTGGTGGTCGGGGATGAAGCATTCTCAAATTCAATTGTTATTGCATGGCGAAAATATTTCACGATTTACAGTTGAATCTTCCAGTTTTCCAATTGTAGGAATCCTAAAAACGGAAAATCCGAATTACTTATTTGTAACTATTGAAACTAAAGACAGAAATTCTGGAAAATATCCAATTCGATTAATTGAAAAAAAGAAAGTGGTTGCCACCATAGATTATGAGCTGAAAGAAAGACAATATGGATCGGCCGAAAGAAAAGGGTTCACTACTGAAGATGTGATTTATTTGTTGATGCCAGATCGATTTGCAAATCTTTATCCTGGAGTAGATACACATCCTGAAACTGTAGAAAAAGCAGATCGTTCCAATCCAAACGGGCGACATGGTGGAGATATTCATGGAATCATCCGACACCTTGATTATATTAAAGAACTTGGAGCCACG
>DORI01000192.1 GCA_003512365.1 Crocinitomicaceae bacterium
CCAGGTGCTACAGCAGTACTTGAATTAGCGTATACATTAGCTGATGGTTTAGAATATGTTAGAACAGGATTGAAAGCTGGCTTAGCAATCGATGATTTTGCTCCTAGATTAAGTTTCTTTTGGGCAATTGGCATGAATTATCACATGGAAATTGCCAAAATGCGGGCCGCTCGTCTAATTTGGTCGAAATTGATTCAACAATTTGAACCTAAAAATCCAAGATCTCTTGCCTTACGCACCCATTGCCAAACCTCTGGATGGTCTTTAACTGAACAGGACCCTTACAACAATGTAGCAAGAACATGCATAGAAGCAATGGCCGCGGCGCTTGGTGGCACACAATCCTTACACACGAATGCATTAGACGAAGCCATCGCTCTTCCTACTGATTTTTCTGCGCGCATTGCACGAAACACTCAGCTTTACATTCAAAAAGAAACGGAAATTACTTCCTTCATTGACCCGTACGCAGGTAGTTTTTTTATCGAAAAATTAACAGACCAAATTGCTACAGAAGCGATGAAGTTAATCGAAGAAATCGAAGCACTTGGCGGTATGGCAAAAGCAATTGAAACCGGACTCCCAAAATTAAGAATTGAAGAAGCAGCGGCAAGAAAACAAGCAAGGATTGACGCGGGACTGGATATCATTGTGGGTGTTAATCGTTACCAGTCGGATGACGAAACCACTTTTGACATCTTGGAAGTTGACAATACAAAAGTGAGAGAGAATCAACTTAAACGATTGAGACAAATCAAAGAAACACGAAATAATGAACAAGTAAAAATATGTCTCAACGAACTCGAACTTGCCGCGAAATCTAAAAAAGGTAATTTACTGGAAATCGCTGTGAAATGCGCAAAAGAAAGATGTACCTTAGGTGAAATTTCCAGTGCTTTAGAAAATGTTTACGGAAGATATACCGCAACAATTAAAACGATAAGTGGAGTTTATTCAAAGGAAGTTATGCAAGATGCTGATTTTATAGAAGCCAAGAAAATGGTGGAAACATTTACAAAACTTGAAGGTCGTCGCCCGAGAATTATGATTGCAAAAATGGGGCAAGACGGACACGACAGAGGAGCCAAGGTTATTGCTACGTCATTTGCCGATATTGGATTTGACGTAGACATGGGTCCACTTTTTCAAACTCCCCAGGAAGCAGCTCGACAAGCTGCAGAAAATGATGTACACATTCTAGGAGTATCCTCCTTGGCAGCAGGGCATAAAACCCTTGTTCCGCAAGTGTTGGACGCTTTGAAATTGATAAATCGAGAGGACATCATGGTTATCGCAGGCGGAGTCATTCCACATCAAGATTATGAATTTCTTTATGACGCCGGAGTTTTCGGTATTTATGGCCCAGGAACGAAGATAGCAAAAGCAGCACAAGAAATTTTAGGCCTCTTAATTAAAAGTCATCAATAAAATTTATGTAAATTCGGCACAATAATTGAAAATGGGCTCAACTAAAATTAATGAAAATGAATATAATTGGTAGTTTATTTATATTGATGTTAACGACAATAACTGTAGTTGCTCAAAAACCATCTGTGAGTATTAAAGCAAATAAGAACATTCTCATTTTAGATGACGAAAAAGAAGGTGCATCTGCGAGGGTGGTAAAATTAGACGTCGCATTTATTGCAGCGGGGACTAAAGAGAAAACAGTATTATGGACAATAAGTGGTACAAAAGGGAAAGATTGGGAAATTGTAAGTGGAAAAGAAACTGATCGATCTGTACAAGTAAAATTTAACCGTATTGGAACATTTGATGTTAGCGCAACAATTGGTTTTTCGTTTAAAGATAAAAAGGGCGAAGAGCAAGAAGACGAAGTGTCGGAGGAAAAAGAGGCATTTATTACTGTTTCTAACAACCTCGATGAGCTCCAACAATTATTTGCCGACCAAAGTTATGTTAAATTGGTAAAAAGAGCTGAAGACACTAAAGTAAAACCTAAATATTCGAACGACCCTACCCCAAACATTTTTCTTGCGAAAGGATATTTTGGGATGTATTTGAAAGGATTGAAAGATCCGCAAATTGCTGAACCCTATGAAGAGGCAATTTCAGCAACTGCAGCGGCCATAGAAATGGATCAAAATGGAATCTTCAATGTACACGTTCACAAGGCTTGGCTTGAACAATTTCAAAAGGAAGTTAGTACAAATTCTATTTTCATTAATTTAGAAGATGCCGGTGGGTATCCAGCATTCTACACGGGAAAAGATATCGAAAAGAAAAAACAAATGAATGATGAAATGAATTCAGGCATTGAAATATACACCTCTATTTCTAAGCATCCTTTTGTTGTCCGATGGATAGAAGCAGCAATTAAATACAATGCGAGAGACTTTAAAACAGCAAATGCTATTTACACAGAGGAGATTCCTAAATTATTAAAAATGGAAAATTTAGATAAGTTAACAGAAACTGACAAAAAAGTTCTCAAAACAGGGATCATGTTGTCTGCACAAACATTAACAGTGAGAGATAAAAATAACACCAAGGCATGTGAAGTTCTTACAAAAGCAAATACTTGGTTTGGTGAACAAAGAGACTTTTCACTATTTTTTGAGAATGTATACAACAATTGTAAAGAGTAAATCAACAACCCATTAGTGAAAACTTATAAAGAGAGCCGAACCGCTCTCTTTTTTTTATTATCAACTTTGAAATAAATGAAGAACAAGTTGTTTTCCTATTTAAAAAATAAATACATAATAGCCTCTACGCTTTTTTGTTTTTATGCGCTTTTCTTGGACGACTACGATATTTTTACCATTATCACTCAAAAAAACAGACTCACTGCCATCGAGAATAAAAAGAAAGAAGTCGACAATAACCTAAAGCAAACAAAGGAAACATTGTCCAAATTGCAAAGCATGGAAAATGTGGAGCATTATGCGAGATCTGTTAAGTTTTTTAAAAAGGAAAACGAAGAAATCTTTGTGATTACCAACGAATAACCTACTGCCTTTTCAGCGTAGTATTAGGATAGTAAAAATTTAATATTTCTTCTGATGTAAATCCGAGCTTAGCCATTTGCATCGCTCCTTCCTGACACAATCCTACACCGTGCCCAAATCCCTTACCAGTTAATACTACATTATTTTCGATTAATTTAACTGAAAAATAAGTTGACTTTAATCTGAATTCTTCACGTAAATCACGCAATGGTATACCAAATTGTGGATGTATAAAGAATGACATGCGCTGAACTTGGGAAAAGTTAGTCAAGAGGTTAAAATAAGCTGAATCTTCGATAGGAAAATCATAGGTCTTTTTAAAATAGTCTTTCCATCTTGCAAGAGGAATTGATTTAGTCCATGTTGCTTGTTTGGTATGGCGACAATAGGGATCTTCAAAGGTATACAAGCCCCCGATAGATGAATTCCATACCCATTCAGGATCAGAAATTTGTCCGCCGCAATTTGCATGAAAATATGTTGGTGCATAACTACTATCTTGATAGGTAAGAACTATTTTACTTGTTGCATTTACGGCGGAGTCAATTGTGTTTTTGGAAGAATTTCTTTTATGTAAATAAGCTTGACAGTGAACTTGATCACACAAATTAAAACCGTCTTTATCGTGTTTATTCCAATTTTTCAAAGCAAATGTTCTTGAAATTATCGATTGTACCTTGTAATATTCGAACAACTGTCCACTTCCAGCTTCGCTTTCTACAACGCCTTCAAGATAATCATCGAGTTCGAGGATATTCTTAATAATGAGGTTGTTTTTCTTTGTCAGCTCTACGCGTAACTCCCCTTCGTAAGACCTTGCCTTCAACTCAGGTTTCAAAGGTTTAATCTGAAAAAAATCAGAAAATCTATCTGGTATAATTTTAAAAGATGTACATGTATAGAATTGATTATTACAGTTTATAGATAAACCATTTTCTGTTGCTTCTACTCGTAATGGATTACTTGTTACGATAATGGCTCCAACAAGTGTTGAATCGGTAAAAAAAAGGAAGCTTCCTTTTTGTATTGAAATATCAATACTTTTAACGATGTGCTCATTATACAACCCAACTGTGATTTTCTGAGAAAAAACGACAGATATATTGACCAGAAAAATTAAAAGCAAGTTTCTCATGTGCAAATTAGTTCAATAAATGAGCTGCAATCCTTTTACTTGCTCCGGATTCACCCAACAATTGAACCAATTTTTTATACTCCTCCACTACCCTTTTTGTTTCGGTTCCACCGGGAAGAATTTTTAGCAATTCAAGATATATTTGATCACTTGTGCATTCCTGCTGTATCAATTCTTTAACGACCGGTTTATCTAGGATTAAATTTACAAGAGATATGTACTTAACCTTGATAAGTTGTTTCGCAATTCCATAAGAAATTGAAGAGCTTTTATAACAAACCACTTGCGGAACGTTGAAAAGCGCAGTCTCGAGCGTTGCCGTTCCTGAAGTTACGATGGCTACAGTTGCGGAATTCAATAAATCATAGGTGCGGTGTTGTACAAAGTTTACCCCTTCACTTTTATATTGAGTGTAAAAATCCAACGGCANNAACGGCAGGTTTGGAGCACAGGCCACGTATATTGAATATCCAGTCAGTCTTTTAGCGGCATCCAACATGATAGGAAGTTTACGCTCAATTTCTTGTTTTCGACTTCCAGGTAAAATGGCCATGACGGGTAGTTTTTCGGTAAAGTAAGCATCCAATCGGTTTTCTTTAAAATTGTTTATTTCGTCAAGTAGAGGATGACCAAAATAAAAAGTGTCAAAATTGTATTTATCATAAAAATCCACTTCAAATGGTAAAATACAATACATGGCATCAACATATTTACGAATGGTAAATACCCGATTTTTTTTCCAAGCCCAAACTTGCGGAGAAATATAATATACAACATGAATTCCTTTGGATTTACACCATTTTGCCATTCTTAAATTAAAGCCAGGGTAGTCCACTAGAATCACTGTATCAATTTCATTAGACAAGAGTTGCTTTTTACAATCTCTGAAGTTTTTACTGATTTTAGAAAAGTTCATCAAGACCTCCAAAAAACCCATAAACGACAAATCTTTGAGTTCTTTAAGAATCTTCACACCTGCATTTTTCATTTTATCCCCTCCCCAACCAAAATATAGTATTTCCGGTTTTAATTTCTTCATTTCTTTAACAAGATTTGAAGCATGTAAATCTCCTGAGGCCTCCCCAGCTAAAATAAATAAACGTTTTGGAGTCATCCTACTGAAAATCGTAGTTAGAGATGAAAATATACAACATAAATGGAGCGTAAATTAACATTCCGAGAATTAAACCTCTGGTTATAAGATATTTTTCTTTATTCAAGAAATAATAAAACCAAATAAGGTTCGAAATTAAAGCAAGAGAAATATGTTTACTTTTTATCATATCACTCATTTCAAATTGCAGTTTCATGTATTCCCAAGAAGAATTTTGCGCTTGTCCGAGTATGAACCATATTATAGGCAGAAAAACCAATGGTGAAATCAAGCCAATAAGCATTCCAATCAAGGTTTGTTTGGTGAAAAAATTAGACATTTTCAATAGATTTTAAAGAGGATATTGTCAGGTATGACGTTAAATCAAAGTGCGTTGGAACCACGCTGACGTATCCATTTTTTAATGCAAATAAATCTGTTTCTTCTCGTTGATCTTGATCTGTAAATTCTCCTGTAAGCCAATAGTAAGCTTCACCGAATTGATCAATTCTTTTTTCAAATCGATCTGCCCAATAGGCATGAGCCTGCGAGCAAATTCTAATGCCATTTATTTTTTCGATTGGCAGTTTAGGAATATTTACATTCAAGCATAGCCTTCTAGGAAAATCTATTTGGAGAACATAATTAATGACTTTTTCTACATACAATGCCGCTGCAGAAAAATCAGCATCAGCACTAAAATCACAAAGAGAAAATCCGATAGATGGAATATCTTCCATGGCCCCTTCAATAGCTGCCGACATCGTGCCAGAGTACAACACATTTGTTGATGAATTTTCTCCATGATTTATTCCAGATAATATTAAATCTGGACGTTTTTTTAAAACCTCATAAATTCCCAATTTCACACAATCCACAGGTGTTCCCGAACAGGAATAAGCCTCAACTTCACCAAATAAAAACGATTGCTTTAACCTCAGTGGATGGTGAATTGTTATAGCATGTCCCATACCCGATTGCGGTTTATCAGGCGCAACAACCACGACTTGACCCATTTTTTTTGCTACCGAAACCAAGGTATGAAGCCCTTTAGCGTGGACGCTGTCGTCGTTCGTAATTAGAATCAATTTTTGTTGTTCCATTTGTGCCAAATTTACGTAAATAAATGCTGTGGAATGCTTAGCTTTGTCATCATAATATGAACAATCTGAAATTGATTTCATTAGGTCAGAAATTTGCATTTTGCATGGTGAGTAGTTCTCCTCTTCGAAAGGAGGCGAGTGACGGTTCAGAAATGGTTTCTCAAGTTTTATTTGGAGAGCCAGTTAATGTCATACAAATTCAAGAAAACTGGATAGAAATTGAAACTTATTTTGACGGTTACCACGGTTGGATGGATGTTAAACATGTATTAGCAATTTCCGAAAAAGAAATGCGTATTTGGTTGGATAAACTTCATTTTGCCCCAATTACTGTAACGGAGATACTCACACCATGGGGTCAACAAAGCTTATACCCTGCAAGTTTTATTGGAGAACAAAACTTTTCGATTGGACCATTTTCATTTGTTTTACCTGAAGAAATCGCTCAAGAAAAAACAAGCGCTTTTGAATTGGCGGAAAAGTATCTCAACACTCCTTACTTATGGGGAGGAAAGGCAACTAACGGAATCGATTGTTCTGGATTGGTACAGTCCGTTTTCAGAATGAAAGGTCTAAACCTTCCTCGTGATGCTTATCAACAAGAGGAAATTGGGATAGAAGTTGATTTTGAGGACATACGAAATGACGACGTTTCATTCTTTTCTAATAAAAATGGAAAAATTAGTCACGTTGGAATATTGAACGAAAATTCAGCTATTATTCATGCCTCTGGTCGTGTTAGAGTGGATGCCTTAACAAAGGAAGGGATATGGAACGTGGATTATGGAAAACTCACGCATTCACTGAAGAATATTAAACGATTCATGTAAGTGTTTATGCACGAAAAAGAAAAAAAAAAATCATCTTATATATTATTTAGTTTATTCTAAGGTTGAATTCTAATTGAAAATACTGAAATATTGAACATTTTTAATGGTTTTATCGTAACTTCGGATATTAGATTCAACACTTAACTACGCACATGAAAATTTTAATCACAGGAGGAGCCGGTTTTATTGGTAGTAACTTAGCCAAAAGACTAGTTAAAGAAGGGCATACGGTCGTTGTTCTCGATTCATTATTGAGAGGTAATAAACTTGACAAATGGACCTTTTCAAAAATCAAATTTGTAAAGGGAGATGTTCGAAGCAGAAAATTGGTAGATGAATGCTCCGAAGGCTGTGATGTTATTTTCCATTTCGCAGCTGTTTTAGGCGTTGATATTGTTGCAGATAATCCGGTGGAAACTATGGATGTAGAAGTAGTTGGCACACGAAATGTTGTGGAAGCTGCCGAAAAAAACAATGTCAAATTTGTCTTGTACGCCTCAACAAGTGGAATTTACAGTCACTCAGCTATCGTAAAAAACGCTTTAACTGAGGAAGTTTTGGTTGATCCGCGCACTTCCTATGCCATGGCAAAAAGGTATAATGAAATCTACTTAGCTTCTCATCACGAAGAGCGAAACTTGAATGTAATTTCTCTTCGCTTTTTCAATGTTTACGGATGGAATCAAGATAACCGAATGGTAGTTCCAAGATTTTTCGAACAAGCCTTGGAAAACGAAGATATTACTGTTTTTGGCACGGGGAATCAGACCAGAGATTTTACGTACATTGATGATACTGTTGAAGCATGTTTTCGTTTGATGGGCATCGAAGGATGTCATATTATAAACATAGCAAACGAAGCTGAATGGTGTATTACCGACTTGGCCAATGAAATTAAATTTATAACAGGTTCAAGTTCAAAACTCACCTATATTGAAGCACCCAAAAAACGTTATGACTACGAAGTTGAGCGTCGTGTAGGGAGTTCCGAGAAATTGTTTGAATTAACCAATTATAAACCTTTAACGAATTTGAAATCCGGATTAGAACAAATTTTTCAAATTAATTACGCCGAAAAAATTAACGCTTAAAATGAGAGACCAAGCCATTTTTCAATTAATCCAAGAAGAAAAAAATAGACAATTACACGGAATAGAACTTATCGCTTCAGAAAATTTCGTGAGTGAACAAGTAATGGAAGCCATGGGCAGCGTGCTCACAAACAAATACGCTGAAGGCTTGCCAGGAAAAAGATATTATGGTGGTT
>DORI01000123.1 GCA_003512365.1 Crocinitomicaceae bacterium
TTACTATACCGATGATCTGTAGGACCTACCGTTACATTTGCGTTGGTGGAAACAAATTAAGAAGAAATGGAAATCAAAGAAGAAAAAATAAAAGGAGTCTACTCTATCTTTCCTAGGATATATGGAGATGAGCGTGGCTATTTCTTTGAATCATTTAATAAAGAACGATACGATGCCATACTTTCTGATTTTTCCTTTGTACAAGACAATGAATCTTGTTCAGGAAAAAATGTAGTACGTGGCTTACATTTTCAAGAACCCCCATTTGTTCAAGGAAAATTAGTGCAAGTTTCGAGAGGCAAAGCCCTAGACATTGCGGTAGATATAAGAAAAAGCTCACCTACTTATGGACAGCATGTTAAAGTTATTCTTTGTTCAAAACTAAAAAATCAATTATGGATTCCACCTGGATTTGCCCATGGATTTTGTTCTTTGGAAGATGACACGGTTTTCTCCTATAAATGCACTAATTACTATTCACCACAACATGAACGTAGCATTCTCTGGAACGATGAAACACTAAAAATAGATTGGGAAATTTCAGACCCCATGATCTCTGAAAAAGATAGAAACGGTCTTATTTTTTCGGATTTTAATAGCCCTTTTTCTTAACATCCTCATGATTACAGAACTACCCTACTACTTACTTTTTTTTTCTTTCGGTTTAGCTATTTCACTTGTAGTGAATCACCTTTTGCTTAAATTTTCTCAAACCTTGGGCATTCGAAATAAAAACGATATAATCATTCGCTGGAGCAATCAAAGCAAGCCTTCTCTTGGAGGCATAAGTTTATTTATCGGTTTTATTACCTCCTCTATATTGTATTTAATGGTCGATTTAGAGACCAATATATTTGGAAACTTGAGTTTTGTAGGTTTATTTTTATCCGCTTCGATTGCCTTTTTTATGGGCTTAGCAGATGACGCATACAATACTAAACCCTATTTTAAACTGCTCATACAAATCGTATGCGGTATAATTCTCGTTTTGACGGATACCCATGTAGATCTTTTTCATATCACTTGGTTAGACCAAATTTGTACAGTCCTGTGGGTAATTGTACTCATGAATTCACTAAACATGTTAGATAATATGGATGGCATAACGGCTACGACTGTTTTTTTCACCTTACTTTCATGCTTATTTACGGCATATTTTATAGGAAATTCATTAGAACCGTATTGGATTTTCACGATAGTTACCGTTTTAGGAGCGCTAGTTGGATTTTTGAGATACAATTTAAATCCTTCAAAAATGTTTATGGGTGATGCCGGGAGTCAATTTATTGGGATGTTTGTGGCATTTTTCACCATAAAGTACTTATGGAATCTTGGTGCAGAAACTCAAAATCATTCGTGGGTGAGTTTAGTAATAACGTTAACAGCATTAACTCCTGCGGCGGCAGATACCTTGACAGTTGTGATTAATCGCTTGCGAAGAGGGCAATCACCTATGGTGGGAGGAAAAGATCATACCACACATCACCTGGTTTACGCAGGATTTAACGATAGACAGGTATGGTATATTTTTACATTGATTGGATTGTTTTCATTTGTACTGGCGGTAAGTATTGTTTATCTGGTTCGGCATCAACAAATTTCACCAATTCTATTCTTTTTACTTTTCTTTTCAATTGTTTTCGGCCNNCTATAGAAATACTATAGTTTACAAAGCTCCAAAATAAAGAATGGCTATTTTTGCAGTAAAGTAGCCAAAAGTTGAAGGAAGAAAACACCATACATGTATACGGAGCACGTGTACACAACTTAAAAAACGTTGAAATTTCCATTCCAAGAAACAAGCTTGTTGTTTTTACAGGATTGAGTGGAAGCGGAAAATCATCTTTGGCATTCGATACCATATTCGCGGAAGGTCAACGTCGCTATATTGATACATTCTCGTCCTATGTGAAACAGTTCATTGGCGGATTGGAACGTCCCGACGTAGATAAAATCGATGGCCTGAGTCCCGTAATTTCAATCGAACAAAAAACGGTTTCAAAGTCACCGAGATCTACCGTTGGTACCATCACCGAACTGTATGATTTCTTTCGTTTGTTATTTGCTCGCGCATCAACTGCTTTTTCTTTTCAATCTGGAGAAGCCATGGTGAAATATGGCGATACTGAAATATCAAAATTAATACTCGCACATTTCAAGAATGAAAAAATTTATGTGTTAGCACCGAAAGTAAAAGGTAGAAAGGGACATTACAAAGAGCTGTTTGAACAAATTCTTCGCAATGGATACACCAAAGTTCGCATCGATGGTACTATAACAGATATTCGTGCAGGAATGAAGTTGGATCGATACAAAATTCACGATATTGAAGTTGTAATCGACAGATTAGAAGCGAATGAAAACGTAGAAAAGAGACTTTACGATAGTGTTGTAACAGCAATGAAAATTGGAGAGGGGAATATTCTTATCGCGAGTGCTGAAAATGAAAATATACGCTATTACAGCCGTTCGTTAATGTGTCCCAGTTCAGGAATTAGCTATCCTGAACCTGAGCCAAATTTATTTTCCTTCAATTCTCCTTATGGTGCATGCCAAAATTGCAATGGACTAGGTCTTGTAAGCGAACTCGATATTTCTAAAATAATTCCCGATCAAGAAAAAAATATAAAACAAGGAGCAATCATCCCCATCGGAGAGTATAAACAAAATTGGTTTTTTGATAAAATTGATAAACTAGTTCAACATTACGGGTGCAGTTTGACGACTCCTATCAATCAGTTTGACGAAAAAGTTCTCAATATTTTGCTTTATGGAAATGAGGATATGGAATTTTCCAGCATTGAAGAAGAATTTAAATTTGAAGGAATCGCTTCATATCTATTACGCTCCAAAGATGATGGAAATGCGGCCATGCAACGATGGGCTCAGAGTTTTACCAACATGATTACATGTGCTGATTGTGATGGGTCACGTATTAAAAAAGAGGCTAGACACTTTAAAATTGGCAGCAAACACATTGGCGAAATTTCTTCGATGCAACTCGATGACTTAGCCCAATGGGTTGAACAAATTAATGATTTTCTTACCTCCGATCAGCAACACATTGCTAAAGAAATAATTAAAGAAATTCATTCTTTAAATATCCGAAGTTCCATCTTCATCGAACCGGATCTTGAATTAATTGAATATGCTGCAGAGATCGGCGTTGAAAGAATAGAATTTTACACTGGTCCCTATGCTGAATTATTCTATGAAAATAAAGAACAAGCTATTTCACCTTATATTTCGGCTGGAGAAATTGCAAAAAAATGCGGTTTAGGAATAAATGCGGGTCACGATTTAAACTTGGACAATTTGGCTTATTTCAAACAAAATTTATGTCAACTTGATGAAGTATCCATTGGTCACGCCATAATCTCTGATGCCTTGTATTTCGGTATAGAGAATACTATTCAGCAATACCTAAATAAATTAAGGTAATTATTTATTGAGAACTTCAATAGACCTTTTTGGGTATGGTATTTCAATGTTGTTTTCTTGAAACAATCTATTAATTTCCAGTCGAATTTCTGATCTGTAGTTATTGATATCCCAACTTTGATCTGCCCAAAACAGCAATTCGAATTCCAAGCCATTATCACCGAATTTAGCAAGACGAACAATAATTTGCTCATTCTTATTCACATGGGGGTGACTCAATGCAGCACTTTGTAATAAATAAATTATTTTCTCCGTATTGACGCCATAATTAACCGTTACTTCAATTTTAAAACGGCTTTTTTCTGACCCGTGACTCCAATTTTCTATAATATCCTGCGTTAAACGCGTGTTTGGTATAAACAAGATATTTCCCTCTCTTGTCTCAATCTCTGTGGTGCGGATGTTTATTTTGAGAATTTTCACGACCATGTGCTCACCAGGGTTTTTTGAGCTACTGCCGTTACCATTTATTTCAACAATATCGCCAACACGAATATTACCTTCGAACAACAATACAATACCCGAAATGATATCTTTGAATACATCTTGTAGACCCAATCCAAGTCCAACCAGTAAGGCTGCGGAACCAGTTAACAAAATGGTTAAATCGATTCCTAGAGTTTTAAACCAAATTATAATCGCAAAGAGATAGATGATGTACTTAGACAACTGAACATACACAAATTCCGTTGCCAAAGAATAATTCTTTCTCTTCTTAAGTCGTTGAACAATTATTAATCGTAGAATATTGACAAGAATTTTTGCAGAATAAAAAACAGAAATAAGTACCAGTATCCTATAAAAATCGAGCTTAAACCCATCGTTGTCTATGAGTTTATAATTTAGAAAATCTTTAAACGTAATTTCTGGATTATTGAATTTAAAACTCATAACAGAAAAATACAGAGCTCCAATATAGAAACTCTGACCAATTAGATTAAACCAAGTTGTTTGACGAGAACCCAATGTAATTTCTTTTGATTTTAGATAACCGCGTGCCATTTGCATGACAACCTTTTTTAAAATAAAGGCCGCAACATAAATTCCTATTACCAACAAAATATTGAGAAAACTTATTTTAAATGGCCCTAATTGGAATAATGTATTCGTCATGCAATTATTTTAAAATGGTTCTACCTAATTTTTCCGAAAGTAACTTTTTTATTTTTTCATATGCCATTTGTTCTGACAACAATAAGAGTATATCTTGATCTGGCAATTCATTGTTTTTAAGGAGATTAAAAATCTCAATGAGTTTTTCTTCTACTTTTTTAAATTTAAAAAAGTAAATAGCGTTCATCACAGTTTGGTAGAGGTTATCGCCTTCTGATTTTGTAAAAATATTGTATTTAGTTACCCAATTATGGCTTAGTTCGTCATCATTTGACTCTA
>DORI01000010.1 GCA_003512365.1 Crocinitomicaceae bacterium
CATATTACTTGTTCCAAAACTAAATTCTCTGTGAATTTGACAGAATGTATTATTGAAATTAAATAGTAAAATGAAAAAACCAAGACAAGTTTTCAATGATCAGCGTAATTATCCAAATTTCGGACATTTTTTACAAGCATGTCCTTTTTTCTTGTACTTCTTGCAACATTTTGTTTTTTTTGTGTCCGTTTGAGTATTCGCCCAAGGACAGCAAACTTCTTCATTGAAAGGACAAGAATTCTGACTCATTATTTAGAATTATTCTAAACAAAAATAATGATTTTTAAAATNNCCTCATACAAATCCAAAAAAAAAGCTGTCCGAAGACAGCTTTAATTTTATTCGTCAAGGGAATTATACCAATCCTTGATCAATCATTGAATCAGCAACTTTCACAAAACCGGCAACATTGGCTCCTTTAACGTAATCGATAGAACCATCTTCATTTTTACCATATTTCACACATGCTTCGTGTATTGAAACCATAATTCCGTGAAGACGTTGATCTACTTCTTCTCTCGACCAAGACAATCTCAACGAGTTTTGAGACATCTCTAATCCTGAAGTAGCTACACCTCCAGCATTCGAAGCTTTACCTGGAGAAAAAAGCACACCACCTTGTTGAAAAGCAGTAATTGCCTCTGGAGTTGATGGCATGTTTGCGCCTTCAGCTACACATTTTACACCATTAGAAATTAAAACTTTTGCTTCTTCTCCATTCAATTCATTCTGAGTTGCACAAGGTAACGCAATATCAACTTTAACTTCCCAAGGTCTTTTTCCAGCAACAAATTTTGCATTTGGATACTTTGCAGCATATTCTGAAATTCTTCCTCGTTTAACATTTTTCAACTCCATGACATAAGCCAATTTGCCTGCATCAATTCCATCCGCATCGTAAATATATCCTTCAGAATCGGATAAAGTCACCACCTTAGCTCCTAGTTCAGTAGCTTTCTCACAAGCATACTGAGCGACATTGCCTGAGCCTGATACTGCAACTAGTTTACCTTTGAAGGAATCACCTTTAGTTGCTAACATTTCTTTAGCAAAATAAACTGTTCCGTAACCTGTTGCTTCTGGACGGATTAATGAACCACCCCAATTGCGCGCTTTACCAGTAAGCACACCTGTAAATTCATTTCTTANNTCCAATGTGGCGAGCTAATTCCGTCATAAATGATTGACAAAATTTCATAACTTCATTATCTGATTTTCCTTTTGGATCAAAATCAGAACCACCTTTTCCTCCACCCATAGGTAGAGTAGTAAGTGAGTTTTTAAAAATTTGCTCAAACCCTAAAAATTTCAGAATCGATAAATTCACTGAAGGATGGAAACGAAGACCTCCTTTGTAAGGTCCTATTGCTGAATTAAATTCCACTCTGTAACCTCTGTTTACTTGAATATTTCCTTGATCATCCAACCATGGTACTCTAAAAATAATTGTTCGTTCAGGTTCAACAATTCGATCAAGAATTTTCGAGGTTTTATATTTCGTATTTTCCTCAATAAAAGGAATTACTGTTTCCGCTACCTCTTGAACTGCCTGTAAGAATTCAGGTTCATGACCGTTTTTTTCTTTAACTCGAGACATGAACGCTTCAATCTCTGCATGAAATTTATTCGACATATTTTGTTTATTTTTGGTTAACAGGGGCAAATTTAATTAAGTTTTCTCAAGTGACATTAATAAAGTAAAAAACTTGTAAATTCAAGTCAATATTCTTAATTGAATAATTTAAACTGACACCTAGGCAACTTTTTATTTTTATATTCGTCTTTACTGCAAACCTAAAATGTACATGAAAAACAATATTTGGCTTTTCTTTTTTTGTCTTATAATCAGTAATTCAAATTTCTATTCCCAAAATAACTTATGTCTAGGCGACGACGCCACCATATGTTCAGGGGAATCGGTTTCAATCACAAATTGTAATTCAGGTTCAAATCCGAGTTCCTCAGCCGGGTTATATTTAGACAACCCAACTAACATATCCTTAACGGATGATGTTTGGTCAGGTGCTGTAAACATAGGCTTCAATTTTAGTTTTTACGGACAAACGTATAATCAATGTGTAGTAGGATCTAATGGTTTGATTACTTTTAACACAGCCCAAGCAAATTCTTATTGCCCATGGTCGTTTGCAGGCGCTGGGCCACTTCCAAACTTCACAGTAACTGGAGCGAGTAATTCAGCAATGCTAACTTATCAAGATATTAATCCATCTTTAGGTGGTCAAATACAATATCAAACTATAGGCACTTCCCCAAATAGAAAATTCGTTGTGCTATATAAGGATATTTACATGTTTAGTTGTACATCTCAGTGTAATTACATGGCAATAATACTATTTGAATCCTCTAATATTGTTGAATATCACATTGGAAATAAACCTGTATGTGATACGTGGAACGGTGGATTAGCAATTCAAGGAACAGAAAATACTAACATGAGTATTGCTCACACTACTCCTGGTAGAAATATGACAATATGGGGAGCTAATCAAGACGGACGGAGATATACGCCAACATCTCCATTGAATACGAACGCATACAACATAACACAAATTCCTTACTTAATGGTAAATAGTCCAGGAAGTAACTTTGTTTGGAATGCTTGCGATATTAACGGAACAATTTTGGCAACATTTCCATATAATAACGGTGTGTTAACACTTCCCTCTTTAAATCCTAATTATACTATTCCTCCTGGTACAACAGGATATTTTCTTTCTGGCGCCGCATGCGGAACTAGTATCGGTTCAATAACAAATGATACTACATGGATTACAGTTGCCAATCCTACCTTGACGGCAAGTTCAACACCTGACATATGTTCTCAAAGTTTGGGGTCTGTTACAGCAATACCTGGATCAAATTCACCTGCCCCTTACACTTTTAGTTGGCCATCTCTTGCTTCTTCATCTCAAACAGTTACTAACGTTGCCGGTGGTACTTACACAGTTTACATGACTGATGGAAATGGATGTACTGCGAATACTAACATTGTTGTCGGCGATACGCCTGCAAATTTTACCGGAACAATTATCCCAGTTTCTTGTCCTGGGGGAAGTGATGGAGCTGCAACTGCTACAATGACACCTCCGCTTGGTAATTTGACATATCAATGGGACGATCCACTTAACCAAACAACACAAACAATTACTAATTTAACTGCAGGAACATATGTTTGTACAATAACTTCTAGTATTGGATGCTCAGGACAAGTAACAATAAACGTAACTGAAATCCCACCCTTACTTCTTGCTATTGCAGATCAAACTGATGTCACTTGTAATAGCGGAGAAGACGGCACAGCAACAATTTCTGTTACACAAGGAACCCCACCTTATAACTATAATTGGGACATATCATCTTCCAATTCAGCCATTGCTACAGATTTGAATGCAAACATTCATATACTAACAGTTACGGATAATTTGGGGTGTATTTCATCTATTTCAGTTACAATTGATGAGCCTCAACCTCTATCGTTAACTTTTGTCACACCCGACTCAATGATTTGTCCTGAGGCAACTATTTCACTTATCGCACAAGGAACTGGTGGTTCTTCTCCGTATATATTTACTTGGAGTGAGAATGGTCAACAAATAGGAGTTGGATCGTCATTCCCAGTAAATCCAATAAGTACAAATACCCAATACTGCGTTGTTTTGTCAGAGCAATGTGGATCGCCGACAACACAAGAATGTTTAACCATAACTTTTCCTACCCCAATTATTCCCAACGCTGTTCCCGATAAGCCAAAAGACTGTGTGCCAGGTGAGTTTCTATTTACTAATACTTCTACAAATCCAACTGAAATTGCTACTTCTCAATTCATTTTTACGAATGGAGAAAGTTTTGTCATGAATGGGACAGAATCGTTATTTAATGATTTTCCTAATGTTGGTGTATTTTCTCTCGACCTTATTGTAACCTCATATTATGGATGTGTTTACTCGAATACTATAAATAATATTATTGAGGTAACACCATTACCTACTGCGGATTTTACAGTATCAAAAAATCCTGCAACTTGGTTTGAAACTACAATACAGACTTCTGACATTTCACAAGGAAATATTGCGATTTGGAATTGGTCAAGTCCAGGATCAACATCTTTAATTAATACTGGATCTAGCGCCATTATTTCATACCCTGAAGGCGTTACGGGTAGTTATCCAATTACTTTATCTGTTACCACAAATGAAGGATGTTCGGATTCTATTATGCTCGAAATTGAAATTGTTCCTGACGTTATAGTCTATGCACCTAACACTTTTACTCCCGATGATGATGAGCATAATCAAAATTGGACTTTAATTATCGATGGAATTGATTTTGAAAATTTCCATTTGGAAATTTTCAACAGATGGGGAGAGAAAATTTGGGAATCTTTTGACGCAAGTGTTGCATGGGACGGAACCTACAATAAAATAGGGGTTCCAAATGGCACCTATAACTGGAAGGTATCCTATAAAATGAAAGACAACGATAATAAAGATTTCAAAACAGGATTTGTGAATGTCCTAAGATAAAAACTATGAAGAAAGCTATTGTATTTTTTGGACTAATTTCTTTTTTAAATTCTTGTGATGTGTTAAATGAAGCATCAAATTTGGTGAATAATTCAACTAATTCATCCAATAATAAGCCTTCACTTACAAACGATGAAGTTATTGCAGGATTAAGAGAAGCCTTACAATTGGGAATTAAAAATTCGGTTTCACTTACTTCTGTTACAGATGGTTTTCTAAAAAATAACGAGATTCGCTTGCCTTTTCCTCCAGACGCACAAAAAGTTCGAGATAAAGCACTCGAATGGAAACTGGATGGACAAGTAGAAAAATTTGAGACAACTTTAAATAGGGCGGCTGAAGAGGCATCAAAAGAAGCGCTTCCCATTTTTGCAGATGCTATAAAAAACATGTCTATGCAAGATGGATTTGCTATTTTGAACGGTGGCGACGGAGCTGCGACAAAATTCTTAAAAGATAACACATCATCGAAACTAATAGCGGCTTTTTCGCCAAAAGTAAAAGAGGCAACCTCTAAAGTTAAATTAACAGAGTATTGGAATCCAATCATAACGAAGTATAATAATGCCATGACATTAACAGGTGGGCAAAAGTTAAACCCTGATTTAGATGCGTACATTACTCAAAAAGCAATTGATGGACTTTTTTTAATGGTATCCAAAGAGGAGAATAAAATACGTAAAGATCCCGCAGCCCAAGTTACAGCATTGCTTTCAAAAGTTTTCGGAAGTTTGTTGAAATAACAATATGCGTTTCTTCCCTGCTACTGATTTAGTTCTCGATAAAAGTAATAGAGTTTATCATTTAGGACTACATCGAGAAAATATTTCAGAAAAAATAATAATCGTCGGAGATCAAGACCGTGTCAGTCAAGTTTCATCTTTCTTCGATTATATCGAGCACCAATCTCAACATAGAGAGTTTGTCTGTCACACTGGTCACTACAAAGGACATCGCATCACCGCACTTTCAACAGGAATAGGCACGGATAATATTGATATTGTCATTAACGAGTTAGATGCTTTGGTTAACATAGATTTGAATTCTCGAATCGAATTAGAACAAAAAACGAGACTAAGTATTATTCGTATTGGAACCTGTGGCATTCTCCAACCGGATATACCTGTTCATTCTTTTATTTTATCAAGCCATGCTATTGGATTTGATAACGTTGCATACTTTTATGATATTGCGTTTAATGAGTCAGATATCTCTTTAAAAAATCAATTTTTATCACACATCAACATCCCTAATCAAATTGAACCATATGCGATTCAATCATCAGAGAAATTACATAATTTATTAATTTCAAATAACATTAATTCCGGAATAACCATTACAAGCTCAGGGTTCTACGGTCCTCAAGGTCGCTCCTTAAGACTTAAAACTCATACGGAAAATTTACATTTACCTTTGGGTAGTTTTAATTGGAATGGCACAAAAATTCTAAATTTTGAAATGGAAAGCTCTACTCTCTTTGCTCTCGGTGATGCGTTAGGACATGAAACATGTACCATTTGCTTAGGTGTTGCCAACCGACCTAATTTCGAGTTCTCTAAAGGTTATACTGAAAAAATGAATGAATTAATCGCCTACACCCTTGATAAAATTATTTTAGTTGACTCTTAATTAACTCTGTTAATTTTTCACCTCTTAAATCAACACCATTCTCTATCACTTCTCCTTTACCATTGATTAGGTACACATGGGGAATTGAATTTACCCGATATTGTGATGAAATTTTCCCATCAGCATCCAAAATGTGTCCCGGCCAACTCAATTCAAAATAATCGATTGCCGATTTCCATTGCGCCTCATCTCGATCAAGAGAAACACTAATGATTTCTAGCCCTTCAGCATCTTTGAACCGACTGTTATTGTAGGTATTATAAATTTCTTTCAGCTGTGGAATTTCTTCCTTACACGGACCGCACCAAGAAGCCCAAAAGTCTAATAAGACTAACTTACCCTTGTAACTATCAAGAGAAATTGCTTTTTGTTGATGATTGATTCCTTCAAAAATCGGGGCCTTTTCGCCTTGTGGTATTCCAGGTGAATAATTTCTCCACATGAGAATACCAATTAAAATTAATAAGCCAATTAATGAAAACAGAATTAATCTTTTCATTAACCGATTCGTCGGATGTCAGCACCAATATTGTTTAACCTAATTTCAATGTCTTGATAACCCCGATCTATTTGCTCTATATTATGAATCGTACTTTTTCCGTTGGCAGATAAAGCCGCTATTAAAAGGGACACACCAGCTCGAATATCTGGACTTGTCATACTTATACCACGTAGACTATGTTCTCTATTCATTCCAATCACTGTTGCTCTATGCGGATCACATAGGATTATTTGAGCGCCCATGTCAATGAGTTTATCCACAAAAAACAACCTAGATTCAAACATTTTTTGATGGATTAACACAGACCCTTTGGCTTGCGTTGCTACAACTAGAATGATAGACAATAAGTCGGGTGTAAATCCTGGCCATGGCGCATCATATATGGTTAAAATAGAACCGTCTATAAATGTGTCAATTTCGTATTTTTCTTGAGCAGGAATGTATATATCGTCTCCTCTTCTTTCCAATTTTATTCCCATTCTTCTAAAAACATTTGGAATTATTCCTAAATTATCCCAACTTACATCTTTAATAGTAATTTCAGACTGAGTCATAGCCGCCAAACCAATAAAACTACCAATTTCTATCATATCAGGTAATATTCGATGGTAGCATCCTTTTAGAGATTTTACTCCTTCAATATGCAACAAGTTTGAACCGATTCCCTCGATTTTGGCGCCCATTGAGTTAAGCATCTTACAAAGCTGTTGAATATAAGGTTCACAAGCGGCATTGTAGAAGGTAGTTTTACCCTCCGCCATAACCGCAGCCATTAGTATATTCGCAGTACCTGTAACCGAAGCTTCATCTAAATGTATAAATGTACCCTTTAGTTTTTTACCTTCAACAGAATAAAAATGTTCTCCAGCGTCATAATTGAATTTAGCACCTAATATTGTAAAGCCTTCAAAATGAGTATCTAATCGTCTTCTTCCTATTTTGTCGCCACCTGGTTTAGGTATAAAACCTTTTCCAAACCTTGCCAATAATGGACCAACAATCATAATCGATCCGCGCAAGGACGAAGCTCTTTTTTTAAAGTCTTCGGTTTCTAGGTATTTTAAATCAATGTCCTTTGCTTGAAAAATATACGTTCCCTTTTCAACCTTTTCGACTTTTACACCCATGGTTTGTAATAGCGAAATAAGTTTATTCACATCCACAATGTCCGGGATATTGGATATTGTTACTTTTTCTTCTGTTAAAAGTGGAGCACAGAGTACTTGCAATGCTTCATTTTTAGCGCCTTGTGGTATTAATTCTCCTTTCAGAGGTTTTCCACCATAAATTTCAAAAGATGCCATCTTATTTTTTGTTGAATTTCTTTTTGTGTTTATTCTTGAAGTTCTTGTTGTTGTTATTGAACTTCTTATTCATGCCCATAGAACGTAATAAACTATTCGTATTGGCTAGTTCATCAGGATTTTCTAAGATTAAATCTCCGGCAGACAGTTCTTTTAAATTTTCAGCAATAACATGATTTTCAACTGCGTCGTTATTATGCGATAAATACAGTTTTTTCATAAAATTAGCCATTGCGTTTTTGAGGTACTCTTTTTCATCTGTCGATTCTAATGACTTTGATGTTTTAAGTATAGCCTCTGTATACTTCCCATAGTGCCCGTATTTAATTTTACTTTTGGGATATTCCATTAAATTAGGTTTTTCCATAAGCATTTCAGGCTTTGGAATTTCATATGGCGAATCCACATCCAACTGGAAATCAGACATTACAAATAGATGCGTCCACAGCTTGTGACGAAAATCATCCACATCTCTAAGGTGCGGATTTAATTGACCCATCACCTCAATTATTGCTTGAGCCGCACGATTACGCTCCACACGATTTTCAATTTCCATTGCATGAGAAATCATATTTTGAACGTTTCTGCCATATTCGGGCAAAATCAATCGGCCTCTTGTTGTATTATATTCCATTAATTTTCAATTAAATTACACAAAGAAGAATCGTAGATATTCTTTGCCTCTAAAACATTTCCAAACGGTTCTTCATCTACTTGAAATTTTCCTTTTGTCACATGTCCTAACAAGGTTATGTTTACACCCGTCTCTATCATAAACTCAATAAATCGCTCCTCTTTATCTTCCGGAAGAGTTACTATTACCCTACCCTGACCTTCTCCAAAAAGAAATGCATCAACTCTAAGTTCTGAATCTGTGACAATGTCGAAACCTAATTCGCGAGGCAACGACATTTCGACCAAAGATACGTACAATCCTCCATCTGAACAATCGTGAACGGCATTAACTAACTCTTCTTGAATTAATCCTTTTATTGCTTGTTGCACTTTAAATTCTTTATCAATATCGAAATATGGAACCGGGGAAGCCTTAACGCCATGATAGCTGGCTAAATATTCAGAGGAGGCGATATCCTCATAATAATCACCTAATAGAAAAATTAAGTCTCCTTTATGTTTGAAATCCAAGGTCATAATTCTCTCTTTATATTCGAGAATTCCAATCATT